>JALYSX010000316.1 GCA_030854585.1 Vulcanimicrobiota bacterium | reverse complement strand
TCGGGCGTATAGCAGACGCCCGGCATCTGTTCGCCGTCGCGCAGGGTCTCGTCGTAGAGACGGATCTCGGATGGATCGGGGAACGGAACGCCGCGCGTGAACTCTTTCGGGTCCCGGATCAGGCGTTCGATCGGCTCGCGCAACTCCATATCGCGATTTTCGCTACGGCTCGGCGCGCAACCCGTCCAGGTACACCCGTAGGACCGCGATATCGCGCGGGAAGAGCAGGTCGAGCGCCCACTCGAAGGCGACGCGAAGTTTGCGGTCGAGGCCGGGTAAGCGCGCCAGGTAGTAGCCGCGCCACAGGAACCAGGCCGCGAATCCGGTCAGCACGCGGTCGCCGGGAAGTTGTGCGACCGCGCGCCGACCACCGAGCGAGGCCATCATCCCGAGCGACGTGAATCGGAACGGCGAGGTCGGGAGGTCGCGCAGCGTTGCGACGACGTTGTCGGCCACCACCGGACCCTCGCGGATCGCGTGCTGCGCGGTCGGCGGATAGAAGCCGCCGCTTCCGTTCGGAATCGCGGCCGCATCGCCGAGCGCCCAGAGTCCGGCGAAGCCCGGCACGCTCATATCCGGCGCCGTAACGACCGCGCCGCCCTTCCCGTGCGGGATCTGCGCCGCCGCGATCGCCGGCGACGGCTTGACCCCGGCGCTCCACACGATCGTCGCGGTCGGAATGCGGCTGCCGTCGGCGAGATCGAGTGCGTCCTCGCTCGCGGCCGTCACCGGCACGCCGGTCCGGACTTCGACGCCGCGACGGACGAGCGCGCGGGTCGCATACTCGCCCATCTTCGCCGGCAGACCGGGCAACAGCGTCGCACCGCCTTCGACCAGCACGATGCGCGCATCGCCCGCGGCCACGTTGGGATAGAATCGCGCGACCCTATGCAACAGGTCGGACATCTCGCCGGCCGTCTCGACCCCGGTAAACCCGCCGCCGACCACCACGACCGTCAGCAGACGCTCGCGTACGGCTGCATCGTCGCTCGCGTCCGCCCGCTCGAGCAGCCACATCAAGCGGTTGCGTAAGGTGCCCGCATCCTCGAGCGTTTTGAGCGGGAAGGCGTGTTCCTCGACGCCCGGTAAGCCGAACGTCGAGATCGACGAGCCCAGACCGAGCACGAGCTGATCGTACTCCAGCCGCTCGCTCTCGCCGCTCAGGACATGCGTGAAGCTCACCGCTCGCGAGAGCGTATCCAACGCCGTGAACTCGGCCAGGATGAAGCGCGTACGACGCAACTGCGAGCGGATCGGGGTCGCGACCTGACGCACGTCGAGCGCGCCCGAGGCGACCTCCGGGAGCATCGGCGTGAAGAGCGAGAAGTTCTCGCGACTGATCAGCACCAGTTCGGCTTCGTCCGGATTCAGGCGGTGTTCCAGACGCTGCGCGACGGCGATGCCGGCGAACCCGCCCCCCAGGATGACGATGCGCTTCATATCACCCGCGTAGATACGCGTAGGCGAAGACGCAACCCCTCCCGCGGCGCTTGGCCGAGTACATGGCGGCGTCCGCACAAGCGAGCAGCCCGTCGCGCGTCGTCGCGTCCGCGGGAAAGCGCGCGATGCCGATGCTCGCCGAGAGCACGAACGATCGCCGGTCGACGATAAATGTGTCGCCGAACGCGGCCTGGATGCGATGTGCGAGATCGGTCGCGACGTCGATGCTCTCGACGTCGGGAAGCAGGACTGCGAACTCATTGCCACCGATGCGGCCCGGCGTCTCTTCCTTCCGCAGGGTCTGGCGCAGGCGCAGCGCCGCCTGCGCCAGGATACGATCGCCCGCGTCGTGCCCGAACGCGTCATTGATCTCCTTGAAGCCGTCGAGATCGAGACAGAGCAATGCGCCACCGTGACCGTGTCGGGCCGCCGCGGCGAGCGCCTCCTCGATGCGCTCGTTCATGGCCGCGCGATTCGGCAGACCGATCAACGCATCGAAGTACGCGAGATGCTCGATGCGCGCCGCTTGGGCGCGCAGTTCGGCCGTCTGCTCTTCGAAGCACAACAGGTTAGCGACCTCGGCGCGCTGGGCCATTATGCGGATCCAACCCGAGACGACCGCGATGGCCGAGGCGGTCACGACCACGCTCAGGCCGTAGAGCGCGAGCTTGTTCTCAAGCGCGCCGCGCGATGCCGAGAGCGCGATCAAAAACGCGCAGCCGAACCCATACGACAGGAGCAGATCGCGTCGATGGACGAAGGCGTACTGCGCGCCGAACACCCCGACCAGAATGCCCGCCAGATACCAGACGTTCGACGGTATCGACCAGGATCGCAAAGAGCGTCAAGAAGAGAGCGTGCGGCTCCTAGTGCTGTATGCCGCGCTGATCGCGGCCACCTACCCTGCCTTCTATTTCTTTACGCGCTGGACATCGGTCGAGCCCCTGTGCGACAGGATCGTCTATCCGCGTCTGAGCCAGAAGAAGTAACTTTCTCAGTTGCCCGCTGGCTGACTGAAGCACTTTGGCGCTGCGGCCGGGCTTCCTTGCGTCGACGCTGAAACTACACAGACGTGCAGCTTGGCCCACCGATCACGCCCGACACCGAGGACCAAAAGTCCCATTCCGGCGACCGCGTCCGTGCCTGGCTCAAGCGCCTGGCCGCGCCCTTGATCGGCATCGGCGCATTGCTCCTCAAGGCGAAGGCTCTGCTCTTCTTTCTCCTCCATCTGCAGTTCCTCGGATTCATCGCGACGCTCGGACTCTCTCTGTGGCTCTACGTGGTCGCGTTCGGCTGGCGCTTCGCGCTGGTCCTGACGATCGTGCTGGTCGCGCACGAATTCGGACACTACGCCGCCTTCCGCGGCTACGGACTCGCGGTTCGACTACCGAACTTCGTCCCGTTTCTGGGAGCGTTCACGGCCGGGACCATGCCGGCCAGTCTCGAGGAGGACGCGTACATCGCGCTTGCCGGCCCACTGACGGGGCTCGGTCTCGCGGCCGCATGCGGAAGTATCGCAACGCTCGCTCCGGATCCGATCTGGAACGCGGTAGCCTACTTCAGTGCCTTTCTCAATCTGTTCAATCTGATACCGGTCGGCTTCTTCGACGGCGGCCGGATCGTGCACGCGATCTTCCCGCCGGCGAACGATCCGCGCAACACGACGCACGACGGGCACGCGCGTCTACGGGTCGCTGGTGCCTATCTTGGAACGGCGATCGGCCTGCTCTGGATCGTGATCGCGACGCATCACGCGATCGCGCGGCCCGTATGAGCGACGATGCTCCCGATTTCGCGATGGTCCGCGCGGTCGAGATCCTCGCCCGGATGGCCGAGGGAAAACGACCGGAGTACGCGCCGCCGCCGCCGCCGATCGATCGTCCGATGCTCTTCTTCAGCGAAGAGATCGCCTTCGAGATCGGAGCGACCAATCGCTCCGACGTCGAACGCGCGATCGGCATCGCCTTCTCGTATCCGGCCCGCGGCTGGCACACCTATGCGGGCGGCCCGAAGCACGCGCTTTTGAGCGCGTTCTACAAGGACGATCTGCTGGTCGCGGTCGAGCTGTATATGCCACGTTCGGATCGTGCGCCGAACCTTGCGGCGCGCCCGGCGACCTTCAGGCTGGTTCCCGGGGAGCTGATGCTCGGGATGGCGCCGAGCGCGCTGCCCGAGTCGTTCGTGCGCGTCCCGACCGCACCCGGCACGTTCGACGAGACGTACGAGGGCCGGTTCCCGGGCGGCGTCGCGTACGCGCTGGCGCGCGCGGGTGCGATCGAACGCTTCGCGCTCTACGTCGCCTGATGCCCCGCGTCGCGCTCGCCGTCGCAGTCCTGGCCTATGCGCTCGCCGTCCTCGCCTTTCGGCCGCATCGGACACCCGGCCCAGCGTTGCGCGACTTCGAAGCGTACTACGCCGCCGGCGTCGCGTTCGATCAAGGCGAAGATCCGTACGGCCGCGCGATCTGGCGGTACGAACGCACGCTCCCCGGCGTCGACGAACGCCGCGAAGGGCTATTGCCGTTCGTCAATCCGCCGCCGCTCCTCCTCGCGCTCGGCTTGCTCGCGCGCATGCCGTTCGGCGCCGCGGCCGCGCTTTGGGAGTCGCTGCTCGTCCTCGCGCTTGGTGCTCTCTTGATCGCGGTGGCGGCACTCGCCGGCGTGCGAGACGCGTTCGGACGCATCGCGCTCGTGCCGTTCGCGCTAGCATTCGGCCCGATCTCAAGCGATCTCGCGCTCGGGCAGTTCGCCCTCTTCGCGGTCGCGGCGCTCGCGATCGGCGCGTGGGCGCTCGCGAGCGGTCGATCTCTGGCGGGCGGAGCGAGCGCCTACCTCGCGGCGATGCAACCCACGCTCGCGCTTCCGCTGGTCGCATTCGCGCGTTCGTGGCGAGCGCTGCACGCGCTGGTCGCCTCGGCGGCCGTCTTCGCACTCGGCTGGATCGTACTCGCAGCCCAAGCGCCGGTCGCCGCACCGCTCACGTATTTCGCGGTACTCCGCGCGCACGACGCGGCCGAGCGCTTCGCGCTGATCCAATATGCGCCGAGCTCTATCGTCTACGGGCTCGGTGCTGGTACCGCGATCGCTACGGCCTGCGGCATCGCGATCGCGCTCGGCGCGCTCCTGGTCTGGCTTCTGGCAACACTGCGCCTGCGACTCGCGCCGCTGGCGTCGTTCTTACTAGCCTGCACGCTCCTCCCGTTCGTCGTGCCGTTCTTCCACGAACACGACTTCGCGTTGCTCGCGATTCCGGCGCTCTACGTGCTCCGTCGCACCACCTCGCCGTTGGCCCGCGCGATAGCGACGGCCGGCGCGTTGCTCTGCGCGATCGACTGGCTGGGGCTCGCCCAGCGCCCCGACGGATGGATCCAGAGCCTCTTGCTCGCGTGTGCGTTTTTCGCCGCAGCGATCGCTGCGAGCGGCGTCCGCATCGATCGCTCGCTCGTGGTCCCATTCGGCGCGATCGCGGGAGCCCTGCTCATCTGCGTGCTCGTCGCGCAGAGCCATCCGGCGCCCGTCTGGCCCGACGCGATGGCGCTGCCGCTTCACGCGCTCCCGAACGCGACCGCCGCCGAGATCTGGCATACCGAACAGGCCGCCGCGCACATGTTCGACTTCGACGCGTTCCACGCGCTCCTGCGCGCATTGCCGTTGCTCGGCTGCGCGGCACTCGCGTGGGCTACGATCCGCTTACCGAAAGCTCCGTCGGATTCCAGAAATCCATGATCGGCCCGGGCTGGAACCCGTGCACGCGCGTCGCGAGCGTGTTATGTTCGGTACGCTGGCTCAACACCACGAAGGGCTCGTCCCGAGCCAAGCGCTCCTGGACGAAGATGTAGTCGGCCAGCCGCCGTTTCCGGTCGTAGATCGAGAGCGCGTCGCCGAGCGCCGCATCCACAGCCGGATCGCAATAGCCCATGTAGTTCTGGCCGGCGGGCGAGATGCGCGAACATGCGACCAGGTTGCGGATATCCGGATCCGGCGCAAGGCTCCAGGCGTAGGAGACCAGATCGTACTTCTTACGCGCCGTGATGCCGCCCGCCGCGTATGACGCGAACAGTTGGTTGGTCGGATAGCGCAGATAGTCGAGCTTGACGCCGATCTTCGCAAACGCGCTCTGGATGATGTCGACGCGGGCGTCGAGGCCCGGGTTCCCGGTGTTCCCGGCGAAGTTCAATTCGAGTACGGCGCCATTCCGATGCCGGAAACCGTCGGCTCCCATGCGCCAGCCTGCCGCATCTAGCAGATCGGCCGCACGCTTGAGGTCGTACGGGTAGCACGGCGCCTTCGCATCGAACGCCCAACTCAGGTGCGAGATCGGCGTGCACGCGAGATACCCGGAGCGATGATCGACCTTCTCCCAGAGCAGCGTGCGGTCGATCGCGCTCGCGAGCGCCTGACGCACGCGGACGTCCCGCAGGGCCGGTCGCGTCACGTTGAAATCGATGTGTCCGTACGAGTTGGTATCCTGATCGACCGTCACGGTGTCCGGGATCGCGCGAGCCTGAAGGATCTGCGCGTTCGGCACCCGGACGAACGCATCGATCTCGTGCGTCCGCACCTGCGTCAGCGCGGTATTCACATCGGGAACGATCTTGTAGATCACCCGCTTCAGCTTCGGAGCGCCGCCCCAGTACCGCGGGAACGCGTCCATCACGACCTCATCGCCGCGCGCCCACTTCACGTATCGGAACGGCCCGAGTCCGATCG
>JALYSX010000309.1 GCA_030854585.1 Vulcanimicrobiota bacterium | reverse complement strand
CGAGTTCAGCCGAACGCTCCGACGCCGCTTCGACGGCCTGGCGCATCATCTCATCGCCGCCGAGCGCATGCACGTTGACGATGTGCGCGCCCGGCCGGACCAGGCGCCGCATCGCGCGAGCGACCGTATTCGGGATGTCGTGCAGTTTGGCATCGATGAAATAGCGTACGTCGCGCGCCTCGAAGTACGAGAACAGCCGGTCGCCATACCCGTAGAGCGCTTCGAGCCCGATCTTGAAGATCGGGTCGAGCTCGTAGAGTTCGTCGATCAGCCGTTCGGCTTGCGCCGCTTCGGCCACATCGAGAGCGATAACCAACTGAGCCATTACCGTACGTTGGCCTTTCCGACGATGTCCCGCAACGACGTAAGCCCGCGCGCCGTCAGATACTCGCCGAGTCCGACGACGATACGTTCGGGAATGCGCGGATCGGTGAAGTTCGCGGTCCCGATCGAGATCGCGCTCGCACCCGCGAGGAAGAACTCGAGCGCATCGGAGAGCGTCTCGATCCCGCCCTGCCCGACGATCGGAATCGTCACCGCGCGCGCGACCTCGTACACGGCGAGCACCGCGATCGGCCGGATAGCCGGCCCCGAGAGTCCGCCGGTCACGTTCCCCAACCGCGGTCGCCAGGTATTCGTATCGATCGCCATCCCGCGCACCGTGTTCACCACCGCGAGCGCATCCGCACCCGCCGCCTGGGCCTCGCGCGCGATCGACGCGATATCCGTCACGTTCGGCGAAAGCTTGACGATCAACGTCTTATCCGTCGTCGCCCGCGCCGCCGCCACCACCTTCGAGGTCAGTTTCGGATCGCACGCAAACGTCTCGCCCTCGCTCCCGACGTTGGGGCACGAGATGTTCAACTCGATCGCGTGGATCTCGTCGCGCACCGCCAAACGCTCGCAGACGTAGGCATAATCGTCGATCGAAAACCCGGCCACGCTCCCGATCACCTTGCACGGCCGGCTCGCGAACTTCGCGACGTCGTGCTCCAGATACCAGTCGATTCCCGGATTCTGCAACCCGATCGCATTGAGCAGCCCCGCCGGCGTGTGTACCAGTCGCGGCACCGGATTCCCCAACCGCGGCGCCCGCGTAACCGACTTCAACACAACCCCGCCGATGCGACTCAGATCCGCGAACGGCGCGAACTCTTCACCAGAGCCATAACACCCGCTCCCCATCAGGGTAGGGAACGGCAATGAAAGAGCACCCAGTCGAACCGAAAGATCGACCGCCAATCCCGTCATAACCGCACCTGCCCGCCACCGACGTAGCAATCGGAGCCTACCATCGCAACTCGTGCGCCCAAAACACAGGCCCCTCTTTGCAGATGCGTGCGTTGACGACGTCGCTACCGCCCAACGACGCCGGCGGGAAGTTCGGCGCTTGAAGCGAGTCGCTAGAGATCGGCACGACGCATCCCCAGCAGCCGCCGACGCCGCAGGCGAATGTCTCTTCGAGCGAGAGCTGCGCGCGCAGGTTGCGCGCGTTCGCGATCCGTTCGACCGCGCGCAACATCGGCGACGGACCGCACGCGAGCAACAACGCCGGCGCGTCCGCCCCGATCAAGTCGGTCACGAAGCCGCGGTGTCCGCGACTGCCGTCGTCGGTCGCGAGCAACAGCTCGCAGCCTTCATCGCCGAAGCGCTCCGCTTCGACCAGATGCGTATTCGAGCGCGCGCCGTAGTAGAGCCGTACTCGCGCCCCCGCGCGTCGCAAGGCGATCGCCGGTAGCAAGACCGACGCGATCCCGACGCCGCCGGCCACGATCCCGACATCGCGCGGATCGCCCGAGAGATCGAAGCCGTTGCCGAGCGGGCCGAGCAGATCGAGCCGATCGCCTTCGCGGAGTCCGGCCAGCTCCGCCGTGCGCGAGCCGGTCACGAAGAAGAGCAGCGAGATGCCGTCCCCGTTCGCGTCGTAGATGCCGAGCGCCGTGCCGGCGCGTTCGCCGCCGGGCGGAACCGCCATCACGTACTGTCCGGGCGTCGTCACGCGCCCGAGCTCCGGAACGCTTAACGAGAGCAGAACGACCCCGGGCGCGCATTCGCGCCGGTTCGCAACGGTGGCCGAGCGAACGCGCGCCGGCGTCGGAAGCGTCTCCATCGACATCGGCTATTCGCCGATATTTTTACAAAATCCGCGAAAAACGACTGAACCTTCTTGCGACAAAAGCCGTTATAGAGTATAGACAAGTAAATGTCGGAAAGGAGGATCCGGAAATGGCAGGTCTCATGGTCTTCAAATCCCTGGCCGACGCGCTAAGAGCGGGCTATCAGGTTTACGATCGTACTTCGGACGGGTATCTCGTCCGAACGAGAACTGCGGCCGGATGGGCAATGGCTCTCGTCTCGTGCAAATAGCACGCTGACGGAACCTCAAACGACGCAGTCGCTCAAACGAACAACCCGCCGGGCTAAGGCCCGGCGGGTTCTTTATTCACGAGCGGAGCAAGCAGTCGCGCTAGCGTTGGTCCGGAGGGGAGGCCGGCTTTTCGATGCCCGGCATCGAGCCGGGGCGCCAAGCGCCGTACGAATCC
>JALYSX010000295.1 GCA_030854585.1 Vulcanimicrobiota bacterium | reverse complement strand
GCACTTCTCGATCTGCCGTTCTTCGTTTCGCGCGGGCACGACGATGGAGACGAGCGGGGAGTCCGCCGTCGGAACGACCGTCGGGACGCGTTCGCCCGAGCCGGCCCAGATCACCAGAGCGCGGATCGAGTAGACGATGTTGAGGAGGAAGAGTGCGATCGCGATGTAGAGCAGCATCTTCTACGCTCCAACTGCGTGATGGGCGCGAGGTTGCGTCTCGGCGCGGAGCTGGCCGCAGGCGGCGGCGATGTCGCGGCCCATGTTCTTGCGGACCGTGGTTGGCACGCCGGCCTCGTCGAGGATCTTCGCAAAGCGCCAGATGGCGGCGTCTTCGGTGCCTTGGAACGGGCCGTCCGGCGTGGTGTTGTATGGGATCAGGTTCACGTGATAGAGATGGCCGCGCATCAGATCGGCGAGTTCGTCGGCGTGCGGCTCGGAGTCGTTGAAGCCGGCCAGCATGACGTATTCGAAGAAGACCTTGCGCTTTGTCTTGGCCACGTAGCGCTCGCAAGCGGCGAGCAGTTCGCCGGTCGAGAACTTGCGATTGACCGGCATGATCTGCGAACGGACTTCGTCGTTCGGCGCGTGGAGGGAGATCGCGAGGTTCACCTGGAGATGCTCGTCGGCGAAACGATCGATCTTATCGACTAATCCGACCGTCGAGATCGTGATGTGCCGATGACCGAGACCGAACCCCTGCCCATCGTTGAGGAGCGCGATTGCGCCCATCACGGCGTCGTAGTTGTGGAATGGTTCGCCCATGCCCATAAAGACGATGTTGGTGATACGCTTGCCGCGTTCGGCCAGCTCGCGAGCGAAGTGGCGCGCCTGGTCGAAGATCTCGGTCGAGGTCAGATTGCGGGTGAAGCCGGCCTGCCCGGTCGAGCAGAAGGTGCAGGCGAACGCGCAGCCCGCCTGCGAGGAGATGCAGACCGTGTTGCGCTCGCCGTGATGCTCCATCAGGACCGCTTCGACTTCGTTCCCGTCGTGCAGCCGGAAGAGTCCCTTGCTGGTCTGTTTGTCGGCGGACCGATCGATCACGACCGGCGCCACCGACGAGAACGTCACTCCCGCTGCCGTCAGGTCGGCGCGCAATTCGGTCGAGAGCGTGGTGACGTCGTCAACCGAGGCGAGCAGTTCCTTAGCGTAGGCGCGATAGAGCTGGCGCAGGCGGAACGGCTTCATGCCGAATTGCGCGGCCAGCGCCGCACCATCGGCGAAGCCGGCTCGGCGTGCTAGGTCGTCGGTCCAAATGGTGAGGGCGTCGCGGGTCACGGCCGACATTGTATCATCCTTCGCCAAGCTCAGGACAGGCTCATAATCGGAACAGTCCGACTTGTTCGGGCGCCTGGTCACTCTCGCCCGGAGGTGGCTCCGCGAGCCGGTCCCGCACGGCCTTGAGGTCGGCCCAGACCATTCGCTTGACCCCCTCGAGCTCTCCCCCGGTCTGGCGGAGGACGTAGGCCGGGTGGAACGTCGCCATCAACGCGATGCCCTCGGGCCCCTCAAACCAGAGGCCCCGTTGCTTGGTGATTTGGAAGTCCTTACCCAGAAACGACTTGGCCGCCGGCGCGCCCAGCGCCAGGATAACGGTCGGCCGGATGATGTCGATCTGCTGATCCAGGAACGGCCGGCAGTTGGCCATCTCGGCAGGCTCCGGCGCACGGTTCTTGGGCCCGCGCGGGCCGGGCGAGGTCGGCCGGCACTTGACGGTGTTGCAGATGTAGACGTCCTCACGGGCAAGACCGATCGCCCCCAGCATCTTCTCCAGCAGTTGGCCGGAGCGACCGACGAACGGACGCCCGGTCAGGTCCTCGGTCTCGCCCGGGCCCTCGCCGACAAGCATAAGCCCGGCGCACGGATCGCCCTCGCCGTAGACGTTGTTGCGACGCTCGGAGCCCATCACGCAGAGACGACACGCGTTCGCGCTCGAAGCCGCCTTTTCGAGCAACCGCTCGCGGGCGGCACGCTCCGCCAAACTCATCGGCAGGCGCTTCTCGACGAAAGGCCGGAAACAGAGGCTGACAGCATGGCGCACATTTCACCGTCGGTCCTCGTCATCCGCCTCGACGCCGTCGGAGACGCGCTCGCACTCGTGCCGCTGCTCGCCGCCCTGCGCGAACGCGAACTGCCGGTCGACCTGGTCCTGACAGAGCGGAATCGCGATGCGCTCTCGAGCGCCGCCGCCCGTCGCCGCTATGTCGCGCCGTTCGCCTTGCGCGACGGATCGAAGATCAACCGCGCCGTCATCTCGGCGTTCGGCGGCGAGCTGCGCGTGAACGAGTACACGCACGTGCTGGTCGCAACCGAGGATCCGGGCGGCTATCGTCTCGCGCGCGCGATCCGCGCGAAGCATCGCGTCGGTTTCGAGAACGGCTGGGGCAAGCCGCTCAAAACGCTCTGGATCCGCTCGTCGCTCTCAAAGACGATCGTCCGTACCGCCGGACTCGACGAGAACACCCCGCATGAATGCGAAGTGCTCTTCGAGCTAGGTCGCTCCTTCCTCGAACCGGACGCGACCCCGACGCGCGATCTCGCGCAACTCCGACCGATGGTCCTCGACCGCGAGCCGACGCCCGACGCGCGCGTCGCGTTTCAGGTGACGGACAAATGGGAGCGGCTCGACATCGCGTTCGATGATGTGGTCGCGAGCGCCATGTCGATACCGGACGCACGCTTCATCGCATCGTCGAGCGAACTTGACTACGCGCAGCGGTTTGCGGGCGCGGTCGGTTCACGTGTCGAGTTTTTCGAGGATCTCGAATCATGGAAGGAGACTATCACCGCGTCGTGCGCGCTCGTCGCGCCCGATTCGGGAGCATTGCACGTCGCCGGCATGACCGGAACGCCAACGGTTGCGGTCTTCCCGCCGCAACCGAACCTCGCACTCCAAACCGCCCGCTGGCACCCCTGGGCCGCACCCTATCGCATCGTCGAAGCAACGCCAGGTTGGTCCAGCAAAGCGATCCGCGCGCTCATAGATCTGTCGCATTGACGCGGAATAGTCGCCTGCGGTACATTCACCGTTCTTAGTCAGGGCGGCGCTCGCAAGAGCTACGGAAGAATTTTACGTCGGTGGACCGGGGACCCAATCGACGTCGTTGCGGCACCTCGATCTGACGATGCCTGCCGACCGAAGACGTAGAGCGGGCGCGTACTCGACCAGTCGCGGAGATTCCGGGAATGCGAAATCGACGATCACATCGCATGTCATGACCGGTATCGTCGGTGACTCCGGGAAGAGGGTGGCTCCGGGGTTCGTCAGCGCGAGGTGTGTGTAGACTTCTTCTTGTGTCGAGACGGAAAGATTCGGCGGAAGCGTGAGGAGGTAGGCGTCGAGTTCCCGATCTCGCGGTTCCACCGCGCGCAGGTTCAGCCCCGGATGCAGCGGATTCGCAGCGACGAACACGACAAGAGTCAGCGCGAGCGCCCACCAGAGTGCGCGACGCGGCTTGGGCAGTACGGCGATGCCGAACGCGAACGCGATCAGGACGTAGCCTGCCCACGCGCCGGCGTAGTGGGTGCCCATCGTGAACGTGGTGGACATTCGCGAGAAGAGCACTTCGGCGAGCGGGAGAGCGGCGAGCCACATCCAGCGCGAACGGAACGGGACGAACGCGAGCGGCGCGAAGGCGAGCGCGAAAAATCCGAGTCGTGAGAGAATTCCACCGAAGAAGAGCGCGTGAACATCGTCGCCAGTCCAAGCGTAGAAGCGATCGGGCAACCAGGTCGGCGAGGCGTTCGCGTGCGGCTGGATCAGCACGAAGAAGGCGACGAGGGCCGCAACTCCGGCGATGGCGACGCCGAGCGCGAATCGAGCGCGGCGAGTGTCCGCTCGATACAGCCATGCGCCGAACCCGCCGGCGACGGCCAGAAAAATCGCCTGATCTTCTTTCACCGCTAATGCCGCCAGCGCGGCTATCGCGGCGACGCCGAGATACCCCACATCGAACGCCCACAGGAGCCATGCGATCGCGGCCGGTGCGAACGCATTCTCGTGGAAGTCGACGAACGCCAGACCCGCGAGCGGTGGATAGAGCAGCGCGACCAACCCTGCGAGCCGCGCCGCGCCGATGTCCGTGCGCGCGCGGACGATCGCGTAGACCGGTGGTGCGACGAGCGCGCACGCGATCGCGGGGAGCGCGATCATCACCAGCGGTGAGTTCCAGATCAGCAGTAGCGCGCCGGGCAGATACAGGATCGGCGAGAAGTGAAAAGCCCAGTGGCTCCCTTCTGGGCCGTTGCAGAAGCATCCGAACGCGCTTGCTGCGGTCTGCGTGAATATCCCGAAGTCGACCAGGTTATGATGCGTCTCGTACTTCACCCAGCCAAGCCACGTCAGCACGATCGCGTAGAGCGCGCAACCGATCCAGAGCCACGGATCGCCGAACCCGCTCTTGCCTTTCACGGCTAGCCCGCTGCCAGCGTCTTACGCTGCTGCAGATACGGCCAGATGAACGTGTCGATCTCGCCGTCGAGGACCGCGGCTGAGTTGCCGGTCTCGACGTTGGTCCGGTGATCCTTGACCATCTGATATGGCTGCAGCACGTATGAACGGATCTGCGAGCCCCACTCGTTGGCCTGGCGATCGCCGCGTAGTTCGTTCAACTTCTTGTCGCGCAGTTCGACCTCGCGTTGCACCAGCTTCGCACGCAGAAGGTTCATGGCCAGTTCGCGGTTCTGCGTCTGCGAGCGCTCTTGCTGGGATGTCGTGACGAAGCCGGTCGCGAGATGGACGATGCGCACGCCGGACTCCGTCTTGTTGACGTGCTGGCCACCCGCACCGCTGGACTTGAACGTCTCGAACCGGATATCGTCCGATTTGATCTCGACGTCGCCGTACTCACCCTCTTCGATTTCGGGAATGATATCGACCGCCGCAAACGAGGTATGCCGACGATGGGCCGCATCGAACGGCGAGAGCCGGACCAAGCGATGCACGCCGCGCTCGCTCTCGAGCATCCCGTACGCATTGCGTCCGCGCACGATGAAAGTCACCGATTTCAGGCCGGCTTCTTCGCCTTCGGACTGCTCGACGATCTGGGTGCTGAAGCCCTTGGCATCCGCCCAGCGCAGATACATGCGCAGCAGCATCTGGGTCCAGTCGGCCGCATCGACGCCGCCCGCGCCGGCAAAGACGCTGACGATCGCGCCGTGCGAATCGAATTCGCCGTCGAAGTTGGCCGCCATCTCGAGGGCGTCGACGCTCTCCGCGGCCTGTGCGATGTTGTCGTCGACCTCACCGCCGGTCGCGTCGTCGTCGGCGAAGAGTTCGAGCATCTCGCGGGCGTCCGCGAGGAGACGCGCGGTACGGTCGATCCGACCGATCTCTTCGCGGAGATCGGCGAGGCGCTTCATCGTCCTTTGCGCGGTCTCGGCGTCGTTCCAGAAGCCGTCCGCGCGCGAGCGCTCGTCGAGCTCGGCTATCGTGCGGGTCTGACCTGCGTAGTCAAAGACGCTCCTTGAGCGCACTGAGGCGCTCGGCGAGGCGCGCGATGGAGGTCATCTGTGAATCGGACATAGCGGCAACTCGTTCCGGCAGACCGGACGCCCCCCCTTTCACTCTGGCGATTCGGTGGGATGGACGGACGACCAGCAACGACACACGGAGGCTTATCATGTACGTCACCGCAGGAACGCCCGTTCGAAACGCTCGCCTCGGGGCTCGGCGGCTTCGGTACCGGCTACGACAACGATCTCGACGACGGCGATCCGCTCGCATTCTCGCCCGGAGACGCGGTCTCGCGGATGCTCCCACCGCTCTCCTCGCTAGCCCTGGGTCCGGCCGGCATGATGATGGGCGGCCTCTCGCCGCTCTTGCAGACGCTCGGCGGCATCCTCCAGCAGCTCTCGCGGGCGCTCGGTGGATCGAACGGCTCGATCACGCGAACGGCTATGGCGGCGGGTACGGCGGCAACTGTCCGACCCCGGGCGGCACAGGCACGCCCCAACAGTACTTCGCAAACGCGAACGGTTCGTCGACCGGCGATCCGCATCTGGCATTCTTCGGGAACGGATCGAGCGCGCACTGGGACAGCATGACTGGGCACAACGATCTGCTCGATTCCAACTCGTTCAACGGCGGATTTCGACTCTCGACGCAGACCATGACGCCGAACGCGAGCGGCGTCACCTTCAACGGCTCGGCTACGGTGAGCACGCGCAACGGTGGGACCAACGTCACGCTCGACAACCACGGCAACGCGACGATCGACCGAAACGGACATTCGTTCGCCCTACAGAACGGGCAAAGCTATAACCTGGGCGGCGGCGAGAGCGTGAGCCGCGCCGCCGACGGATCGGTCGACGTCAGCGAACGGAACGCGCAGGGCGGAAGCATCGATACGACGCTACGCGACAACGGATCGGGCGTCGACGTCAACGTCCAAGCGAACAACGTGAACCTGGGCGGCGATCTCGCGAATGGCGCCGCCGTTCCCGGGGGTCGGTCACTATCCGCCGCCCCATCACGTGCGGCCGCCGCATCACATCCTCCAACCCGTGGACGCGTTCGACGACTAACGAGCGCTTCCGCGCTCGAGCCGGATGACGGTACCGAGGCTCATGCGTCCGTACCGTGACACTTCTTGAACTTCTTGCCGCTGCCGCATGGGCAGAGGTCGTTGCGACCGACCTTCGGCGCATCGCGCTGTACCGGTTTGGCCGGGGACTCGTCGTCCTTGTTCGTGTGCAGTTGCTGCGGACGGCGCGGCGCACCCGGCACCGGGCCGAGCAACTGTTCGGCCTCGTGCGCGGACAGACGCCCGGCCGGTTCCGGCGCGAGCGAGCCACCCGGGATCTGTTCGAACGTCGGCGGCGCGGCCTGCTGCATCGCGTCCGGCGGGGGCCCGTGCTCGATCTTCACGTGGAAGACGCCCTTGACGGCTTCGTCCGCGATGTTGTTTTTGAGGTCCTCGAAGATCTCGTACGCTTCTTTTTCGTATTCGACGCGCGGATCTTTCTGACCGTATCCGCGCAGGCAGATGGTGGTATTAATTTTATCCATGTCGTAGAGT
>JALYSX010000343.1 GCA_030854585.1 Vulcanimicrobiota bacterium | reverse complement strand
CGGCGTACGGATGCAGCGCCTGTGCGATCTGGCGCTCGTTGACCTCCGGCCCATAGGCGTCGGCCGTGTCGATGAAGTTGACGCCGACTTCCTGCGCGCGCGTCAGCACCGCCAACGCGTTCTCCCGGTCCGCCGGCCAATCCCAGACCCCCGGGCCGCACAGGCGCATCCCCCCGAACCCGAGGCGGTGGACGGGCAGCTCGCCCCCAAGCCGGAACGTCCCGGCAGCCGAAGCATCGATCGTTGTAGCCATATCCCTACTGTTATACCCCGCGTGCGCGCGTCCCGTGAGAGGCCCACCCGCCCCAGCGCGCCGAAACGCCACCGCTATGCCCGAAGCGACCCGATCCGCCGCGCTGCCCGAGCTGCGCCACACCGCCGCACACGTTCTTGCCTACGCGGTCCAAGATCTGTTCCCGGACGCCAAGCCGACCATCGGTCCGTCGATCGAGAACGGCTTCTACTACGATTTCGACCGCCGCGAACCGTTCACGCCCGAAGATCTCGTCAAGATCGAGAAGCGTATGCACGAGATCGTCCGCAAGAACTACGAGATGACCGGCGAGGCCGTCACCCGCGATCAAGCCGTCGACCGCTTCAAGAGCAACCCGTACAAGGTCGAACTCGCCGAAGGCATCCCCGACGGCGACCCGATCACGCTCTACACGATCGGCGCGTTCACCGACCTTTGCCGCGGCGGCCACGCCCACACCACCGGCGAGATCGGCGCCCTCAAGCTGATGAGCGTCGCGGGCGCGTACTGGCGCGGCGACGAGAAGAATCCGATGCTCCAGCGCATCTACGGCACCGCCTGGCACACGCAAGAAGAACTCGACGCGCATCTTCTCCAATTGGAAGAGGCGCAGAAGCGCGACCATCGCAAGCTCGGCAACGAACTCGATCTCTACTCGATCGAAGACGACGCCGGCGCGGGTTTGGTCTTCTGGCATCCGAAAGGCGCGATCGTCCGCGGCATCATCGAGAACTTCATCCGCGAAGGTCTGCGCGAACGCGGCTATCAGCCGGTCGTCACGCCGCACGTCGTCAGCGAGAAGCTCTACGAGATCTCGGGCCATCTCGAGAACTACGCGCACGGCATTTTCGGTGCGCTCGAGGTCGACGAGCAGAAGTACCGCCTCAAGCCGATGAACTGCCCCGGCCACATCCTGATCTATCGCAGCCGCCAGCGTTCGTATCGCGATCTTCCGGTGCGCTTCAGCGAGTTCGGCACGGTCTACCGCTACGAACGCTCGGGCGTCTTGCACGGCCTCATCCGCGTCCGCGGCTTTACCCAGGACGACGCCCATCTGTTCTGTGCGCCCGATCAACTCCAGGCCGAGTTCGAGCAGACGCTCGAAGAGGCGCTGCGCTTGATGAAGGCCTTCGGCTTCACCGACTTCGAGTATTTTCTCTCGAACCGCGAAGCGAAGCTGCGAACCGCGACCGACGGCCCCGCCGAAGACGCCATCCGCAAGGCGCTCGAGAAGTACGGCCTGCCGTACGGCATCGACGAAGGCGGCGGCGCGTTCTACGGACCCAAGCTCGACATCAACGTGCGCGACGCGATCGGTCGCAAGTGGCAACTCGGCACCGTCCAAGTCGATTTCGAGCTACCCCAACGCTTCGATCTCACCTATCGCGGCAGCGACGGACTCGATCACATCCCGGTGATGATCCACCGCGCCCTCGCGGGTTCACTCGAGCGCTTCTTCGGCATCCTGATCGAGCATTTCGGTGGCGCCTTCCCGGCCTGGCTCGCGCCGGTCCAAGTGGTCGTCGCACCGATCTCCGAACATCAGCTCGATTACGCTCGCGAGGTGAACGCGAAGCTCGAGACGTCCGGCTTCCGCGCGCATCTCGACGAGAGCAACGAGAAGATCGGCTACAAGATCCGTCATTGGAAGACCCAGAAAGTGCCGTACATCCTGGTCGTCGGACGTCAGGAACTGGCGGACGGGACGGTCAACGTCAACGCGCGCGGCGTCGAAGAAAAGCGCACCATCACCGTCGCCGCATTCGCCGACGAACTCCGTCAGATCGTGGAGTCGCATTCGTGAAAAAACGTGCCCTGCTTGTCGCACTCGTGCTCGCCGGCTGCTCGGGGAACTTCGGGAGCGGCGGTAGCACCGGCGGTCTTAATCCGCCCGCGCCGCCCAACGCGCCCGCGATCGGCGGAAGTTCGGCACCCGCCAACGTCGCCTCGCCCGCGCCGACCGGCGACACCGCGACCTATCCGTTCTCGCAGGCGCCGACCGGCATGCAGTGTCCGACCGTCGACGGCTTCTCGTGTCTGTTGAAGTTCAACGCCCCGGCGCCGACGCCGTCCCCGACGCCCAAGGGCAAGAAGCCCGCAAAGGGCTCGAAACCGAAGCCGAAACCGACCGCCACGCCGTCACCGACGCCGAGCCCGACGCCGACCGTTGCACCGACGACCTTGATCGCGACCACCAGCCCCAGCGCATCGCCGTCGCCGGCCGGTGCGAACGTCACGTTCAAGCTCGCGGCGCTGCCCAAAGATGCGCCCGCGATGAACGATCCGGATCCGAAGGCGCTCGCGACCACGGCGCTCGTCACCCTGCGTATGAAGGCCGACGCGACGGTCGTCCTCGACGGCACCGCGATCGCCGACTTCACCCTTCCGAAAGAGCAGATCGGCGGACGTTCGTACGCCGTTCAGCTCTATCAAGAGATCAAGAAGGGCAAAGGCACCACCGACCACTACGTCGGCACGTTCTCCGACTCGACCATCGACGCCAACACCATACGCTTCGTCTTCACGCCGCCCAGAATCGAGATCAAGAAGGACGAGGTCTGGCTCTTCGTGCTCTATAGCGCGGAGACGCCGAGCACGAGCCCGGCACCGTCGCCCGGCGGCTCTCCCACCGCGAGCGGATCACCCTCACCGACGCCCTCGTCGACACCGGAGCCGTAAGCACGATGACCTCCGTCCAGCGCAAAACGTTCATCGCATCGTTCTTGGGCTGGACGCTCGACGCGTTCGACTACTTCCTGGTCATCGTCGTCGTTCCGCATCTCGCGAAGGATTTCAACGTCGACGTCGGCGCGGTGCTGGTCGCCGTCACGCTGACGCTTGCGATGCGCCCGATCGGCGCGCTGATCTTCGGCTGGATCGCCGATCGCTATGGCCGCCGTCTACCCTTGATGGTCGACATCGGTCTGTACTCCATCCTCGAACTCGCGACCGCGTTCGCACCCAACCTCACCGTCTTCCTCATCCTGCGCGCGCTCTTCGGAATCGCGATGGGCGGCGAATGGGGCCTCGGCTCGGCACTCGCGATGGAATCGCTGCCGGCCAAGAGCCGTGGACTCTACTCCGGCATCTTGCAAGAAGGCTACGCCGTCGGCTACCTGCTCGCGGGTCAGGCACTCGCGTGGCTGTATCCGATCTCATGGATCGGCTGGCGCGGCCTGTTCGTGGTCGGCGCGTTGCCCGCCGTGCTGATCTTCTTCATCCGCGCGCACGTGCCCGAATCGCCGGTCTGGATGGCGGGGAAACACGAACGTCTGAGCCTAGGGCGCGACGTTTTGCTTGCGACGCTCAAACGGTCGTGGCCGCTCTTTCTGTTCGGCGCGGTCATGATGACCGCGTTCAACGCGCTCTCGCACGGCACCCAAGACATCTATCCGACCTTTCTCAAAGCGCAGCTCCACTTCGACCCGAAAATCGCGGGGAACATCATCTCGTTCGCGTCGCTCGGCGCGATCCTCGGCGGGATATGCTTCGGCGCGCTCTCGCAGCGGATCGGCCGACGCTGGGCGATCGCGCTCGCAGCCGTCGTCGGCGCGCTGGTCGTCCCGCTCTGGGCCTTCGATCACACGATCGCGCTGGTCGCGACCGGCGGCTTCGCGATGCAGTTCGCGGTCCAAGGCGCCTGGGGCATCATCCCGGCCCATTTGAACGAGATCGCCCCGCGCCTCGCGCGCGGCACGTTCCCCGGCTTCGTCTATCAGATCGGCAACCTGCTCTCGTCGCCCACCGCGCAGATCATCGCAGCCTTGGCTGCCGGCACCTTCGCGGTCGGCGGCGCACCCGACTACGCGAAGGCGATGGCCGTCTTCACGATCTGCGCGCTCGCGGCCGTCATCTTCACCACGCTCCTCGGACGGTTCGTGGTGCCCGAGAACCGCGACGTCGACTTCTCCGAAATCCCGGCAGATTAGCCCGTCCCGGAACGTCTGCTTGGTTTGGTTCGTTTTGCGGTAAGCTCACTCCAGACAGAAAGAGGTACCCATGACCCGAACTCGCGCAATCATCACCGCCTTCGTGGCGGCCCTCATCATCCTGGGATCGACCGCCCCTGCGTTCGCCGCTCACACGTTCTACGGCATCGTGCGCCACGTCTCGGTGAACAACATCAAGGTCTACGACCCGAAGTCGAGGCAAACACTCGCCTTCGTGATCCTGCCGAAGTTCGCCGCGGTCTTCTCCGCAAATGGCCGCACCACATATCAGATGGCCGCCGTGAAGCCCGGCCGTTACGTCGGGATTCTCTACGATCAACATCTGTTCGGCATCCGCCATGCCAACCGCATCTATCTCCTGAACGGAGCGAACGACCGCATCGGTCGCCAGTAACTCGATGGGAAAAGGGCCCCGGCATTGCGCCGGGGCCCTATCTCGTGCCTGTTTCGATCGACCGCTTTAAGCCGCCGCGGCTTCGGCCTTCGCGGCTTCGAACTCCGCGCCGATCTTTTCGCGGTCGTCCTCGCTCAGAAGTTCGCGCGCCAGTGCGAAGATGGTCGACTCTTCTTCCTTGACGTGATGTTTCACGTTCTCGCCGAGGACTTGCAGTTCGGCCTTGAAGGCTTCGTCGCGGCGCTTCTCCGACTTGAGCAAGCCGATCAGATGTTTGAGAACGTCGTGCTCGGCATATGCCTCGAAGACGTCCGTCTTGGCCTCTTCGGCTTTCGAACGCTCTCGGAGCGGCGTGTAGAACAAGCGCTCTTCGAGCTTCGCATGCAGGGTCAGCGCCGATTCGATACGCGCGGCGAGCTGGGCGAACCTCGCATCGTCGCCCTCCAGCTTCATCGCCCGGTCGAGCAGTTCGCCGACCGCCTCATGGTCGTTCTTCAGTAACGTCAAAATGTCCATGGATGCTCCCCGATGTAGCTGCAAGGTTGTCCACCTCCCTTGCCCGGGTGCGGGACCGGTCAAACGCGACCCACGCCGCGCTTCGAGCGCCATCATCTCGAAAACGCGGCGAATGATGCCGCCTTCGGGGAGCCGCAAAGTCGCGGAGCGCCCCTCCGCGCGGAATCGCAACTGAAGGTTGACGAGTACCGAGATGATCGTCGAATCGACGAACGTCGTGCGCCTCAGGTCCACCGTGACGTCGCTTGCGACCACCCGATCGAGCCGATCTCGTAGCCGCACGGCAGCGGCGAGATCCCAATCGCCCACCAGCGCGACGATGGGTATGCCCCGTTCGGTCCCGTCGACGAGCTCCGCAGGTGGAACTTCGCGCTCTGCGCTCTCGGCCATACCACCAGACTACCCGCTGCTCGACCCAAGCAAACGGCCCGCCGCAAGGCGAGCCGTTCGTTTCGTCGGGGCCGCCGGAGCGGTGCCGAGGTCTAGTGGAAGCGGGCCAGTTTGACGCTGGTGACGCCGAGCGCCTGAGCCAGGTCGTAGTGCGCCTGATTCGCGATTAGGTGGTAGTTGGCATCGGCGGTCATACCGTATTTCGCATCGATGTCGTTCATCACGGCTTCGTGGATCTTGTTCGTGACGAGGTGATCGAGTTGGACGCCTTCGTAGTAGGTGCCGTGTACCAGGCCGAGCCCGACCACGCGCTTGGCAAGGATTGCGCCGTGCAGCATCGGCGCGGGGAACTTCACGCCGGCATTCGTGGCGATCCGGACCGCGTCGTTGACGGCGAAGTTCTGAATGGTGACGAACGAGGTGACTCTCTTCGCTCCGTATTGGCGGGTCAGCTTGGCGACTTCGGCGCCGGCAACTTTCGATCCGGCCAGGGCCGTGAGCGCCCGCACCAGCGAGAAGTGCCCCGGCGCGCCGCCGGCGGTCACGAGAGAGATCGCGGCCTGCAGATCGGGCGCTCCCTTATAGGTGACGCCGTCGCCGCCCATCAGGCCGACGGGCATTCCGTGATCGGGCCCGGACTTCATCATCAGGTTCGATTTCATCATGCCCGACTTCATCATCGTCGAGGCATTGGCGCCGCCGGTCGCGCCTAGGAGCGCTGCGATCGCAACGATCGGCAACAGCATATTTCTGGTCATGGATCCTCCGAGAAGAGCAATACGATATGATTGCTTGTTTGGTCGGTCATGCACCCGCGTTTGCGGGTACACCCATAGAGTGCAACGAGACTCAACGCCAAACGGATGGGTTTTCGAGTCGCCCGAGGCGAGTGCGGCTTTGCCGGCCCGCAAGGCCTTTGCCCGATATTTGCGCGAGCGTGCCCGGCCCGACTCCGATTTCGAGGGGGCCGAGCTGATCTACGCCGAGCTGGTCGGCAACGTCGTTCGTCACGCTCCCGGTCCGATCAGGATCGATCTTCTCTGGGCCGACGACGGTCGGGCCGCGTTGCGGGTAGCGGACGGCGGGGCCGGATTCAATCCGGTCTCGGCTATCTCGCGCGACCGACTCAACGAGACCGGGCGCGGACTGATCATCGTCGCGTCGCTGGCGATCCGCATTCGCGTCGACCGTCATTCCGAGGGTTCCGCCGTGACGGCCGTTCTTCGGGTTCTCCGGGTGGTCGCCGATGCCGAGATGTCGACTTAGACGGGAGCGAGCGTCTCGCTCTTCGCGGTTTCGAACGCGACTCCGATCGCCTCACGTTCTTCCGTGCTGAGAAGTTTCCGCGCGAGCGTGAAGATGGTCGACTCCTCTTCTTCGACGTGACGCTTGACGTCCTCGGAGAGCACCTGCAGTTCGGCCTTGAACGCCTCGTCGCGCCGTTTCTCCGAGCGCAACAGCGCGATCAGATGCTTGAGCACGTCGTGCTCGGCGTACGCCTCGAAGACATCGGTGATCTCTTCGCCGGCTTTGGCCCGATCGTGGAGTCTCGGATAGAACAAGCGCTCCTCGAGCGTCGCATGCACCGTCAGCCCCGACTCGATCCGTTCGGCGAGCTTTGCGAAGGCCGGATGGTCGCCGTCCAGATTCATGGCCCGGTGGAGCAGCCCCGCGATCGCTTCGTGATCTTCTTTCAATACGGTCAGAATATCCATATCCGACTCGTGCCCGAACGGCCCACGCGTCAAACGGGTGCGGCGATGGGTATGATGTGGGCGATGGAAACGATCGAACCCCCGAAAACCCCAAGCCGAGCCGAGCGGTCGCGCCAAATCCTAGCGGTCCTGGCCAAACACGGTTTCGTCGCCGCCGGAGCCGGGCTTACCGGCCAGGACGGTTCGGAGCGGGCCCAATCGCAGGCAGAGCAGGCCCGGCTCGCATGCGAGGAACTCGGGACGACCTTTATCAAGCTCGGGCAGATCCTTTCGACGCGAGCCGATTTGCTGCCGCCCGAATACCGGGAAGAACTCGCCAAACTGCAAGACAACGTTCCCCCTGTCGATACCGCGACGATCGAACGCATCATCGAGGAAGAGCTCGGCGATACGCCGGCCAACCTGTTCGCTCGTTTCGACGGAACGCCGCTCGCCTGCGCGTCGATCGGACAGGTCCATGCGGCCGAACTCGCCGACGGAACCGCCGTCGTCGTGAAGGTCCGCAAACCCGAGATCCGCGGCTTGATCGAGCGAGATATCGAAATTCTCGGCCAACTCGTCGCATCGTCCGAAAAGCACTTCCCGGATCTGGCAGGCTACGATCTCGTCGGCATGCTCGAGGAGTTCGCAGATACCTTGCGGGCCGAACTCGACTATACGCGCGAAGCCCGCAACATCGAGGCCTTCGCCGAAATCTTCCGCAACGACAAGGGCATCGTGCTTCCCACGGTCGTCTGGCAGTACTGCACCTCCCACGTGCTCGTGATGACGCGCGTCGCGGGATCGACCATTGTGGACTTGCCCGTGATGACCGCCAAGCGTAGTGAAGCGGCCTCCGCGCGAGTGGCCCGCTTCATCCTCGAACCCGCCCTCATCCAAGGCATCTTCCACGCCGATCCCCATCCGGGCAACATCTTGATCCGCAAAGACGGCACCATCGGCGTGCTCGATTTCGGCATGGTGGTTCGAATCCGCGACGACATGCGCCGCCAGATCACCGACGTGTTTCTCGCAATGGACCAACGCGATGCGACCCGCCTTGTCGATCGGCTCTACCAGCTCGCGCCGCCCATCCGGCCGATCGACCGGAACGCGCTCGTCCAACGCGTCGCGCGGCTGCTGGACCGATATATGAACGCATCGCTCGAGCGGGTCCAGATCGGGGCCGTGCTTGCCGAGATGCTCGAGATCATCCGCGCCTACGGCCTGCGGCCGCCGGCGACGCTCGCTTCGCTCTTCAAAGCCGTCGCGATCAGCGAAGAGATCATCATGGCGACCAC
>JALYSX010000270.1 GCA_030854585.1 Vulcanimicrobiota bacterium | reverse complement strand
TCACGCGCGAGCCCCGATGCGGGTCCGCGCAGTTACCTAGCGATCGCGCCTCGGGCGCGGCCGCACACTCCGCAGGGCAAGCCCTTACGAAGCATGGTCGTTTTTATTCATCGCTGTTGGTGGTCATCGTTATATTACCTGAGAACGCCGTTTCGACGCCCGCGGCTGCAAGGCCCGGGTATCGTTTGTTTTTTATTGCACGGCTCGCACAGGCCGCCGAGCAGAGATAAACGCCTCGGCCGTGCTGCCGACGCCCCGCCGCCGGGTCGACCTGCCAGCCGGCGCTCCCGCGCACGAACCTGACGAGGTCGCGCTGGGGCCGCCGCTCGCGGCACCCAACGCAGGTACGGGTGGGAAGGTGAGACTTACTCGTCGCCAAGACGCTCGCGTTTGAACGCCTCGAGCTCCGCGAAGACGTCCAGATCGATGGCCGCTTCGTCCTCGCCGTCGGCCTCGCCCTCAGTCTCGCCTTCGGCGACCGGTTCGCCTTCGGCCGGACGTTCGTTGCGCTCGGCCATGTAGCGTTCGCGCGATTCGTCGGCTTCGGACTCGGCGGCGATATCCAGACGCCAGCCCGAGATGCGCGCGGCCAGACGGACGTTCTGCCCCTCGCGACCGATCGCGAGCGAGAGCTGATAGTCGGGAACCACGACCAGTGCTACGCCGTCGTCCTCGAAGAGTTCTACGCTGACGACCTTGGCCGGCGCGAGCGCGTTCATGATGAAGGTCGAGAGGTCGTCGTCCCAACGGATGACGTCGATCTTCTCGCCGCGCAGGTTGTCGCTGACGTTGAGGATGCGGCTCGACTTCGGCCCGATGCAGGCGCCGATCGGATCGACCTCTTCACGGGTCGTGCGGACGGCGATCTTGGAACGGCTGCCCGGATCGCGCGCGATCGCCATGATCTCGACGATGCCGTCCTGGATCTCGGGGACTTCGGCCTCGAGCAGACGCTGGACCAGTCCCTCGGCCGTCCGCGAGAGGACGACCTGCGGACCCTTGACGGCCTTGCGGACGTCGAGCACGTAGGCGCGGATGAAATCACCGATGCGAAAGGCTTCGTCCGGGACCTGTTCGGAGAGCGGCAGGATCGCTTCGTCCTTACCTTCGAGTTCTACGAACATGTTGCGCTGTTCGAAGCGCTGCACTTTGCCGGTCACGATATCGTTCATCTTACGCGAGTACTTGTTGAAGACGGTATCCCGCTCGGCCTCGCGGATGCGCTGCACGATCACTTGTTTCGCGGTCTGTGCGGCGATGCGGCCGAAGTCTTTGGGCGTCGTCTCTTCGTCGAAGAAATCGCCGGCCTGGTACTGCCCGCCCGCATCCTTCACCGAGATCTCGAGCTTCGGGTCGGCGACTTCGTCGGCGACGGTGCGACGATGATAGACCTTATACTCACCGGTCTGACGGTCGACCGTGACGATGGCGTTTGCTTCCACACCGAAGTGGCGCTTGTACGCGGTCAGCAACGCGGCTTCGAGCGCTTCGATGAGCATGTCGAAGGGGACGTTGCGCTCTTTTGCGATGTCGCGCAGGACGTCGATAAGTTTTTCGTCGGTCGCAGTTTCAGCCATGGTTCTTCCGTTCACGTTTGTCGCGGAGCAGATCGTCGCGCGGATCGTACTCCAAGTTCGCCGATTTGATGGTCGAGAGCGGCAGCGGCAACTCGCCTTGCGGCGTGTCGAGCACCACGTTGGTACCTACTACGCCGCGCAGGATGCCGCGATGCGTCTTCCCGCCGTTGATCGTAAGGGTGGTGAGTACGCGCGCCGCCTTGCCGGCGAAACGCTCGTAGTCCCGAGGTTTGATCAGCGGACGCTCCAGCCCCGCGGACTCGACCTCGAGCGTGTACTGTTCTTCGATCGTCTCGAGCGCATCGTTGATGAAACTCGCGACCCGACCGCACGAACCTACGTCCACGCCGCCCTGGCGATCGATCGTCACCGTGAACACCGTACTGCGGCCTTGCCGCCGCGCGGAGTGCGTCACGATTTCGATGTCCTTGAAAGTCGCGTCGTGTTCGATCTGAGCTACCGCCGCTTCATACCCGTCGATAAGATCAGACATACGCGCCTCCCTGCCCGGGAGATCACCCCCCGGAGAACACAGAAGCGCGGGACAGGCCCACGCTCCTTCGATAACCACAGCCAGAATACATGAGAATGCGAGAGGCCGCAACCCCATCGGGAGCGGCCCCTAGACCTGTCGATTCGAGTCGTTTCGATGCGTCGCGCTCATGCCGATTGCGTTCGGCGTACGTGAGCGCATCAGGCGCTCTTACTTTGCGCGACCATCGCGGGCTCTATGGCCCGGCGGATCTTGCGGTTCCAACCGCCCTCCTTCGTTGGTTTCGAGCGTGATTGAATTCTACTCCGATAAATGTCGCAATTCAAGTGGCAAGCCCTACCTCTTCCGCCCGTGTCATCCCGAGCGTAGCGAAGCGGAATCGAGGGATTACGGATATGGCTTGAGCAGATGGTTCGAACAGATGAAAGTGACGTTCGCCTCGACGATGGGTGCGGGCGCGGGGCCGGCCGCCATCTTGGGGGGCCCGAACGGATGTCGCACGAGCCAGCCGGTGCAGATGGTGAGCGGACCGACTCTGCGGATCGAGGTCACCCACATCTTGGTGCTCTTCTCCGTCCCGGTGCCCGCGGTCGTGTAAGTGAAGTGCGTCTGCGCGAGCACGTCGGGCGGCGGCGTCGGTTCGAGTTCGGTCGAGATCGAGCCGTAGCCGGGCGTGATGTGCGCCTGCTTGGGCGCCGTGCCTTCCCCGGTCGGCAAGAGCAGGGCGCGAAGTTTGTTGCTGAGCGCATTGGTACCGTGCGAACCGTTGCCCGGCCGGCTGGACGGCGCGGAGGTCGGCGTCACCGTGATCGGCGCGGCCGGGCCGGGGTGATTGCTCGCACTCGCGCCTGCGTGTGGACCGGGCGCGCCGGTGCCCTTGGGGCCGGGCGTCGGCGAGATACCCTTGTTG
>JALYSX010000256.1 GCA_030854585.1 Vulcanimicrobiota bacterium | reverse complement strand
CCGCAGACGTCGAGCCGCAAGACCGTGGCCGATATCGGCCGCGAGCACGTTCCCGAGGAGGCCGGCGACGTGCCCGACTTAGACTGGTCGCTCGACGCGATCCGCAAGCGCGGCTATCTCAACGTCGGAATCCGGCCGGGAGTCGCGGGCCTTTGCACCGTCGATGCGAGCGATGGGTACCACGGCATCGAGCCTGAACTGGGGCGCCGGATCGCCGAGCAAATCCTAGGGCACGCATCGAAAGTACGCTTCGTCCCGCTTGAAGGCGAAGCGCGGGTGCACGCGACCCGTTCGAAGCTCGCGCTCTTCGATTGGTTTCGCAAGTCGGTGGCGCTCTTCGGAACGCTGCTCGGTACGAACTGGTGGAACCTCGGCATGGCGGGGCGTCTTCCCGAGTACCTCTGCCCGGCGACGTGCGTCGGTGCGCTCGACTTCGTCGGACTCGACTACTACTGGGGCTTCTCGTCGTTCACGCCCAAGAAGATCCACCGGCTCGTCTCGGCGATGTCGACCAACTACGGCAACGCGCCGATCTGGCCAGGCGGGCTCGGCTCGACCCTGCGCGACGCGCACGCGATGTTCCCGGACAAACCGATCATCGTCGTGGAAAACGGAAGCGTTACCAACGCCGGCGGGGTGACGCGTGCTGCCTATTTGGAAGACCACATCCGCGAGGTGATGAAGGCGAAGAAAGCCGGGCTGCCGATCCTCGCCTACCTCGCCTGGAGCATCACGAGCAATCGCGAATGGGGGCTCCCGTTCAACGACAACAGCGACTTCGGCCTCTATCACATCGAGCTCGATACCGATCCTGCTCTGGCCCGCGTTCCCACACCTTCCTCCGCGCGCTACGCCGCACTGATCGAGGAGTACACAACCGCATGACCAAGCAGCGCTATTTCGTGTTTCTGCTCATGTTCCTCAGCGTGTTCGTCAACTATATGGACCGTGTGAACTTCTCGGTCTCCATCCCCGCGATTCGGACGGCCTTCGGGTTCGACCTCGGCAACATCTCGGCGATTCTGTTCGCGTGGGGCATCGTCTATGCCATCTTCAACTTCCCGGGCGGCCTGCTGGTCGACAAGCTCGGCCTGCGTAAGGCGCTGCCACTCTTGCTCGGATGGTGGTCGATCTTCACGATCCTCACGCCACTCGCGCGAACGCTCGGCGGATGGTTCTGGGTACGCGGCCTAATGGCGGCGGGCGAAGCACCGATCTGGCCGGTAAATGCAAAGCTCGCGAACACCTGGGCCGCACCCTCGGAACGCTCCACGCTCTACACGCTCGCCGGCTCGGGGCAGTACGTGGGACCTGCGGTCGGCGCGATTCTCGCAGGACTCATCCTGCACGCATACGGTTGGCAATGGACGTTCGTCGCGTTCGGACTCTTGGGCCTGCTGATCCTACCGTTCTGGTATGCGGTCGTTCGCGACCGGCCCGCTCTCGATCCGCGCGTGAACGCGCAAGAACTCGCGTACATCGGCAACCACGCGCATCCCGACGAAAAGCCCGACTGGGACGGTATCCGTAACGTCTTTCGCAGCCGGACCGGCATCGGGATGCTGTTCGTCTATCTGACCTTCGGTTACATCCTGTTCACGTTCCTGAATTGGATGCCGACCTACATGTACGATACGTTCCACCTCGACATCCTCAAGAGCGCGCTCTGGTCGAGTCTCGGTTCGTGGTTGGGGCTGATCGGATTCCTGATCTCCGGTCCGTTGAACGATCGGCTCGCGAAGCGCTACGATCGCATGACGGCGCGCAAGATCGGCACGACCGTGCCGATGGGGATCGGCATGATCTGCGTGCTACTCTCGGTCTTCGCGGGCCAGGCCGGGCTGGCGGCCTTGACCGCGATCCTGATCGGCTTCGCACAACTTGCGATGAACGCGACGGTCGGTGCCTGGGCGGTGAGCATCATCGACATCTCCCCGAACATGGCCTCGACCGGTTTCGTCTACGGCATCTACAACGGAGTACTGAACGTGATGGGTGCGTTCAATGCGTTGATCATCGGCGCGCTCGCAAGCAACTATGGATTCCCGGCCGCGTTCGGGAGCGCGATCGCGTTCATGGCGGTCTTCATCATCAGCATGCTCTTCATCGTAGACCGGAAGAGTTACGGAGAGCTGACGGCCCGCGCGGAGGGCGCGCGGTTGGCGGCGGCCGGCTAGACGAGAATATCGAAGCCCGAGCCGCCGAACATGCCCTCCGCCATGCCGGCCTTGAGAGCGTCCATCATCGACGAGATACCGGAGAGAACGTTCGGCTGCGAGTCGCCTTCGGAGACGTACGAGAGCGCATTGGTAGTGCCGGCCGCGAGCGACTTCATCAGCGAGGCGGCCGAGGCCGTCGTGATCTGCTCGTAAGCCGTCTGATACGGATTCTTCGTCGTCGCCGGAGCGCCGCTCGGTGCGGCCAGAGCCGCCGCCGGGGCGCTCGTGTTCACAGGCACCGAGAGCACGTCCGAACCTGCGTAGGTCCGGGGCGTGAGGGTGGCCGAGAGCGCGTCGGAGCCGGGGACCGGGCTGATAGACATCTGGCCTTCATCCTAGCACCCGTGGTTCGCCGGCGGGCAGAACAGAGCGGAAGTCTTTACGTCGGGCTGCTTGCTCGGGCAC
>JALYSX010000341.1 GCA_030854585.1 Vulcanimicrobiota bacterium | reverse complement strand
TTTCACATCCTCCTCAATATCGGTGCGGGTACGGGACTCGTCTATCTGTTACGCTGGTTCTGGTGGCGCGTGAATGCGTGGACCGAGATCGCTGCGATGGCCGCGTCGTTCGTCGTCGCGACCGGGTTGCATTTCTTCGGCGGCGGCATAGATCCGACCGTACAGCTCATCGCGACGGTGGGGATCACGACGGTCGTCTGGTTGATCGCGACCTTTGTGACCAAGCCGGTGGATGAATCGACGCTCGTCGCGTTCTACAATAAAGTGCGACCGGCAGGCCCCGGTTGGGCGCGGCTGCGCGCGGCGCACGACCTTCCCAAGTCGCCGGATAATCTCGGGTTGGCGTTCGGCGCGTGGATCGCGGGTGTCGCGGCGATCTATTGCGGGCTCTTCGGAGCGGGTGCGTTTCTGTTCGGCAATATGACGCAGGGCTGGGTCTTCACGGGCATCTGCGCGATCGCCGCGTTCTCGATCGTACGCTTGACGTCGCGCCTGTTCGAGACGGACGCAGTCGGATCTGGCGCCTAGGGTGCGCCATCGCGGCTACCTCCTACCGCTGCTCGCGGCCGTCGGAATCGGGCTGATCGGATGGTTCGCCGCTCCGTCCTGGATGGACGCGCTCGCACGCGGCATTCTGGCCTACGATCTTGGGGCGATTGCGATGTTGATACTGGAATGGACGGTCGCGATGAAGAGCGACCCGGCGACCACGAGAAGGCGTGCGGCGGTCGTGGATCCGGGCCGCGTCGCCGTTACGGGCGTCGTGCTCGTAAGCTCGGCTGCGGGACTGATCGGCGCCGTCGCGATCCTTGGACTGGGCGGGCACGGTGCCGGCGCCGCGCGGAACGTCGCCTATGTGTTGGCGCTCTCGGCCGTGGTTCTCGGATGGCTGATGATCCACACCGCGTTCACGTTTCGCTACGCGCACCTCTATTATCGCGATGCAGACGCCGTCCCGGGGCCGGATCGCGGCCTGAAGTTTCCCGGAAAAGAGCAGCCGAACGATTTCGATTTCGCCTATTTCTCGTTCGTGTTGGGGATGACGTTTCAGGTCTCGGACGTGCAGATCACGTCGCGCCGGATACGGCGTATCGCGCTCGCGCACGCGCTGATCGCGTTTGCGTACAATGCGTCGATCTTCGCGCTGACGGTCAACGTTCTCGCGAGCCTCCTCAAAGGCGGGTAGGCTCGCGAGAGCCGTCTCTCTACGGCGTTGCGGTCGGTGCGGCAGCCGGAGCCGCGGGTACGACCGGAGGCATGGGCGACATGCGCTTGTAGTTCATGTCGCCGTGACCGAAGCGCTCGACGCGCATCATCATCGGCATGCCATCGCCCGGCTCTCCCGGCCCGGCCAAATGCATGAGGATGTCGCCGGCCGTCATCGCGTGCATCATGCGCATCGCTCCGTGCATGTCCATCGCTCCGTGCATGCCCATCGCTCCGTGCATGCCCATCATGCCGCCCATGCCCTTCATGCCGTCCATGTCGGCGCCCGGCGGTTCGCGGCCCTCGTTGGTCGTCGCCGAGGTCGTTCCATCGGCGTTCTTCGTGACGATCGTTCGCTCGTAGCGCACGTCGCCTCTCGGCATACCCATCGGGAGCATCATCGCTTGCATCTGCTTCATGGCATCTGCGTGGATCGCGAGGATCTTGCTCTTCTCGGTGGCAGAGAGGCTCGCGTTCAGCTTGGCGGTCGCGGCCTTCCAGTCGGGGCTGGTCGAGACGGCGAGTTGGCCGATCAGGTTCGCGAGGTACGCCTTGTGGGAAGGCGTCAGCGAGCCGAGGATTTTGGCTCGAACGGCCTTGTGGGCGGCTTCGATCTTGGCCATCATGGCTTGCATGTTGGCGTCGCTTATGCGGTGGCGCATGAGCTGGGGTGCCGTCGCGGGCGCCACGGGGGTCAGCCCGGTCGGCGGTTGGGGCGCGGTCTGCGCCATAGCGGTGGCCGGCAGTGCGAGCACGGCGGCCAAAAGAAGGGTAACCTTGTTCATGGCCTCATCTTGACACTGAATTCCCAAGGTGACCTGTGACCTTTTCCTACTTGCCCGGTGGGGTCGGGCGGAGTATATTAAAAATATCATATTCCACCCACCCGGAGAATCGACCATGAGCAGCTACCAGGCCCCCCTGCGCGATATGCAGTTCGTGCTGAACGAACTGGCCGGCATCGCGGACGTCGCGAAGCTCCCCGGCTACGGCGACACGCTCGACGTGGTCGACTCGATTCTCGAAGAGGCCGCTGCCTTTGCGACCGGCGTCCTGGATCCGCTCAATCGCATCGGCGATAAGGAAGGCTGCACGTTCGAGAATGGCAACGTCAAAACGCCGACCGGATTCAAGGAAGCCTACAAGCAGTTCGCGGGCGCGGGCTGGATCGGTCTGCCGGTTCCCGAGGAGTACGGCGGTCAGGGATTGCCGCAGTTGATGCTCGGGCC
>JALYSX010000238.1 GCA_030854585.1 Vulcanimicrobiota bacterium | reverse complement strand
GAACACATGATGGTGCTGGCCGCGCGACTCGCGCGCGGCACCAAGACGGAACTGATGGCCGTCTACGTGATCGAGGTCCCGTTCACACTGCCGACCCAAGCACCGATGGAGGAAGAGGAGCGGGTCGCACTCGACACGCTCGCCGCCGCCGAGCAGATCGCCAAGAACCACGGCGTCGACGTACGCACCGAGATATTGCACCATCGCTTCACTACCCAGGCCGTCCTCGAACTCGCCAAGCGCGAAACGGCCGACCTGATCATCATCGGCTCCTTCCGCGAGGGCGGCTACACCGGCGCCCCGCTCGGCCGGACGATCGAGGCGATCGCCGCGAGCGCCAAATGCGACGTGCTGATCGGGGTCGAGGGCAAGCATGGGGGCCTACTCGGCGAAGAATCGGCGCAGGCGGGCGACGATGCGAACGCCAACCCGGTTTCAAACGTTACGACATCGTAGAACTCACCCGGAGGAAATCCATGTTCGCCAAACGTCTCGCCACGCTCGCTCTCGCCGCGCTGCTCGCGGGCGCCGGACTCTGCGCACCCGCGCACGCCGCGTCGACGCCGGCCATCGCCGCGTTCGAGAGCGCCTTCGCCTCGATCAACGACTACACGTTCGACCTACGCTCGCACGAGGTCAAGGGCAATTCCGCTCAGGATCGCGTCTATCAGTACTGGTTCATGAAGCCGCACTATGCGAAGACGTTGATCCGCTCGGGCGACGGCAGCGGTTCGGGCGGCGTCTGGGCCGGGGGCGATCAAGTGAGCGGTCACCAGGGAGGCTTCCTCTCCGGCCTTCACCTCAAGGTCAGTATCCACGACGGTCGCGCGACCTCACTGCTCGGCTACACCATCCCGGATGGGCTCTTGCAAAACGTGGTCGCCTTGTATCGCGACACGCCGGGAACGCTGACGCAGCATGTGGGCGGAAAAATCGACGGCGTCTCGACGGAAATGGTAGAACTGGTACCGTCGAATCCGGCGTCGATGAACGGCGCGACGCGCTGCATGATCTATTTCTCGACGGCGACGCATCTGCCCGTGCGCAACATCTTCTATAGCGGCTCAAGCGCGATCCTCGACCAATCGTTCAACAACCTCAAGACCAACGTCGGCCTCACGCAGAACGACTTCCCGTTCTAGCACGCAAGGCCTAAAAGAAAGGGCCACCTGAAGCGGTGGCCTTTTCTTTTAGGCCTTGCTGAGGTATCTCTTGCGAAGCTCGTCTCCGACGACGGCCAGCGCGATCACGATGCCGAGTACGACCTTCTGCAGGTACGAATCGACGCCGAGCAGATTCATCGAGTTGTAGAGCACACCGATCAGCAGGGCGCCCAAGAACGTGCCGACGATGCTGCCGCGTCCGCCCATCAGGCTGGTGCCGCCCACCACGACGGCAGCGATCGATTCGAGCAACTCGTCGCCCGTCGAGGTCTGCGGCGAGCCCGACGTGTACCGCGCCATATAGAGAAACCCGACGATCGCCGCGCAGACGCCGCTGATCACGTAGACCATCGTCTTCACGCGGGCGACGCCGACGCCGGCCAGTCGCGCCGCTTCTTCGTTGCCGCCGAGCGCGCGGACGTAGCGCCCGAAGCGCGTACGGTTGAGCAGGATCGAGCCGCCCACGATCATCGCGGCCATCCAGACGACCGGCACCGGAATCGCCGGGAGATGGAGAAAGTCGGTGACCGGTTGGAGGAACGAGCCGACGCCGATCCCCGAGAACGCATCCGAGTTCAGCACGATCGGGCGACCGTGCGAGAAGATGAACGCGAGGCCGAGTGCGACCTCCATCATCGCAAGCGTCGTGATGAACGGCGGGATGTTCAGCTTCACGACCGGCAACGCGTTGACGTAGCCGGCCAGCGCACCGACCAGCACGCCAACCGCCAGGGTCGCGAGCACGAGCGGAAACCCGCTCAGGTGACAGTAGTTCGCGAAGAGCGCCATCACGACGCCGCACATCGCGACGAGCGATCCGACCGAGAGATCGATGCCCGAGGTGATGATTACGAACGTCTGCCCGAGCGCAAGGATCGTGTTGTACGATATCTGGCGCAGCACGTTGACCAGATTGCCGGGCTGCAAGAAGTTGCCGTGCGTCGCGAAGTTGACGATCCCGACCAGCAACCCCAGGGCCGCAACGATGCCGGCAATGCGCAGCCAGCCGGCGCGCTTGGCCTTGGTCGCGTCTTCGACGGTGTCGATCATGCCGCCACTCCGGTCGCGGCCGCGATCACGGCGGCCGGCGTCGCGTCCGCGTGGGCGAACTCTGCCGCGATCTTGCCGCCCCGGATGACCAGCAGGCGATGCGACATCCCGATCACCTCGGGAAGCTCGCTCGATACCATCACGATTGCGGCTCCGTTCTTCAAGAGTTCGAGCATCAGCGCGTAGATCTCGGATTTGGCGGCGATGTCGATGCCGCGCGTCGGCTCGTCGAAGAGAAAGACGCGCGCCTTCCCGACCAGCCACTTTGCGAGCACGACCTTCTGCTGCGTCCCGCCCGAGAGATTGACGACCAGTTGCTCGGCCGAGGGCGTCCGGATGCTCAAGTCTTTGATGAAACGTTCGGTCGACGATACCTCGGCGGGATGATCGATCAAGTGCTCGCGATTGACGAACTGGGCGAGGTGCGCGAGCGTCACGTTCTCGCGAACGGCCATGCCGAGCACGAGTCCCTGCGCTTTGCGGTCTTCGGTGATGAACGCGATGCCGGCATCGATCGCATCGGACGGCCGGCGCACGCGCACGACCGAGCCGCCGACCCGCACGACCCCGGTCTGCGGAACGTCGGCGCCCGCGATCGAGCGGAGGATCTCCGTGCGTCCGGCACCGACCAGGCCCGCGAGGCCGAGGATCTCACCGGCGCGCACCTGCAGGGAGACATCGTTGACGGCCGGCGAGCGCACCAGGTCCTTGACGTCGAGCATAACCGCGGCATCGGCGGCGACCGTCGGCAACTCGGGAAAATGAGCATCGAGCGTACGTCCGACCATCGCGCGTACGATGTCATTGGGCGGGAACGCGGACGTCGCGCGCGTCTCGATCGCCGCGCCATCGCGTAGGACGGTCACGCGGTCCGCGATCTTGGGCAGCTCTTCCATCCGGTGCGAGATGTAGACGATTCCCGTGCCGGCCGTTTTGAGTTTTTCGATGATCGCGAAAAGCCGGTCGACCTCGCGATCGGTCAGTGCCGCGCTCGGTTCGTCCATCACGATGATCCGCGCCTTGCGCGAGAGCACTTTGGCGATCTCGATCAGTTGTTGCTGTGCGACCGAGAGCTTGCCGGCCGGCGTTCGCAGTGGGAAATCGATGCCGAGCTCTTTGAAGACGGCGACCGCGCGATCACGCGCCGCAGCTTCGTCGATCAGACCGCCGCGAACGGGCTCGCTGCCGAGCACGATATTGTCGACCGCATCGAACTGCGGGACGAGATTGAACTCCTGGTAGATCATGCCGATGCCGAGCGTCTCGGCCGCACGCGGACTATCGATGCGTACCGCTGCACCGTCGATCAAGATCTGACCCTCGTCGGCCTGATACGCACCCGCTAGCACCTTCATCAAGGTGGATTTCCCGGCACCATTTTCGCCGACCAGCGCGAGCACTTCGCCCGCGTTCAGGGACAAGGAGACGCCGTCGAGCGCGCGGACGCCGGGAAACGATTTCCCGATGCCGCGCATCTCGAGCAGCGGAGCGTCCGCGATGGCTACTTCGCCTTTGCCGCGTCGGCCTTGGTAAACGTTCCGACCGGCACGTGCACGATCGCCGCCGGCTTGCCGCCGGTGAAGAACGTGTGGATCGCGTCGATGGTCTTGGCGCCGATCTGATCCGGATGTTGGATCGCATCGCCGTACATGCCGCCCGCGCCGATAGCGGCTTGTGCTTCGGCGTTGGCATCGTAACCCACGATCGCGATCTTGCCGTTCTGGCCGGCGGCCTTGACGGCGGTCATCGCGCCGAGCGCGGAGTCGTCGTTGATGCCGAAGATGCCCTTGAGGTCCTTGTGGGCCTGGAGCACGTCGTTGGTATCACTATCGGCTTTGTCGCGCGTGCCGCCCGCATCGACGTCCGCGACGACGGTCACGCCCGGGCATTTGGCCGCAAGCGCACTCTTGAAACCCTTGACGCGATCCTGGACCGAGGTCACTTCAGGCTCGTCGATGATCGCGACCGTGCCGGTCTTGCCGACCGCGGCGCACATCAGGCCACCCGCGACCGCGCCGCCCTGGACGTTATCGGAGGCGATATGCGAGATGACCGTACCGAGTTTGCTCGTCGATGCGATGTCGGCGGTGAAGACCGGGATACCGGCCTTGTTCGCCTCGACGATCGCGCTACCGATGGCCTGCGAATCGTATGGCGTGAGCACGATCGCATCGACCTTTTGCGAGATGAAATCTTCGACTTGCGACTGCTGGCGCGCGTTGTCGCGGTTGGCATCCACGACGGTGACGGTGTAGCCAAACTTGGCGGCCTCGGCCTTCATGCCGTTCTCCATGTCCTGATAGAACTGCGCTTCGCGGTTCTGGATGGAGACGCCGATGACTTTGCCGCCCCCGGGGGCGG
>JALYSX010000232.1 GCA_030854585.1 Vulcanimicrobiota bacterium | reverse complement strand
CTATGATTGCGCCTCCTGGTCGGCTTCCGTGCGGACTTCTTCCACGCTACCGTCCGGTTTTCCGACGAGAACGCGCGGGATCGCCTTGTGGCGGGCGTAAGCGAGCAGTTCCTCGCGGGCCAGATCGCGCGTGTCGAGCCGAACGCGCTGGCCTTTCGCGCGTTCCGCCTTCGCGGCGGCGTCCGCCCCGCTGACCAGAACGTCGACCTCGTTGCGCGGGCGCTCGTCGGCGCGGCGGCGTTCGAGTGCGAGGAGGATACGCTCGACGCCGACCATCCAACCGACGGCCGGCACGTCGTAGCCGAAGCGCGGCAGCAAGCCGTCGTAGCGACCCCCCCCGCAGAGCGAGAAGCCGAGGTCGTCGATGTAGCCTTCGAAGACGAACCCGGTGTAATACTGCAGGTCGCGCAGCAGGGCGAAATCGATATTGATGCGATCCGCGTAGCCGAGCGTCTGCGCGCGCGCCAGGATCGCCTCGAGGCGCCCGAGCGCCGCGCGCGACTCCGGCGTAAGACAGATCGGACGCACCATTCCGAGGACCTCGTCGCGGCCACGCGTCATCGTCAAGCGCAAGACCGTTTCGAGCGTATCTCCGCCGCGCGCATCCGCGAACGCGCGCAGTGCGACCAGGTTCCGATCCGCGATCAGTTCCTTGCATGTCAGCACGTCTTCGCCGGCCAGGCCGGCGGCGCTGAGCGCCCCGTCCACGATCGCGGCGTCGTTGATGTCGAAGCGCGCGTCCGAGAGCCCGACCGCATCGAGCGTCTCCATCGCCATGAAGAGCGCCTCGGAGTCTGCAGCGGATCCGGAGGCGCCGATCAACTCCGCGCCGGCCTGCGTGAACTCGCGCATCCGTCCGAGTTGCGGCTCTTCATATCGGTACGCCGGCGCGACGTACGAGAGGCGAAGCGGCAACGACGCCGAGCGCAGCCGCGCGGAGACGACGCGCGCGATCGGGGTGGTCATCTCGGTCCGCAGGGCGAGCGACTGCCCGAGCGGATCGTTGAAGCGGAACGTCTGCTGCATCAGCCGCTCGCCGAGGCCCTGCTGCAGCGCCTCGGTCGATTCGAACGTCGGCGTCAATATCTCCGAATACGACCACGAGCGGAAGACCTCGCGTATCTTCTCCTCGATCTCGCGCTTGTAAGCGAACTCTTGCGGCAGCCAATCGCGCACGCCGGGTGGGAGCCTCATGCTACGGCGCTCCTTCGGAAATGTTGTCGTTGCCGACGATGCGGGTAAGTTCGGCTCTCACGCACGGATCGGATGAGATCGAGCGCGCCATCTGCTGCCACTTCGTACCCGCGTGCATGACCACCGGTACGTCGCCGGGCCACTCGTCGAGCAACGCGGCCAATCGGTCGACCTGGTCGCGCTTCGCAACCGTTACGTGCCAGCCGCGCGGTCTGAGGGGCACGTCGACGTGCGCCGACGGAACGTACGCCGAGACTTCGTTCGCACTGACGGACTGCTCGAGCGGCGTCTCCTCGCCAGGCGTGCTGCCCGGCCGTTCGCGCCGGCGCGCACGACCTTTTACCACCAGGATGCGGTCGACTTCGAAGAGTGCTTGGACCTGCGGATAGAGCTTCGCAAAGACGATTACATCGACGCTGCCGGTCGTATCTTCGAGTTGTGCGATCAGGATCTGGGTACCGCTCTTGGTCATCGTCCGGCGCACGCTCGTCACCAGCCCGGCGATCGTGACCGCATCGTCGTCGTCGACGTTGCGCAGGTCTTTTACCAGCGTCGCACCGCTCCGGACCAGCGACTCCTGCACTTCCGCGAGGGGATGCCCGGAGACGAAGATGCCGAGGGTCTCGCGTTCCCACTGCAACATCTCGCCCTTCGAGGGCGCGGGGATCGAGCGCAACGTCGGGACGAGCGAGGGCGCGTGCTCGGCGGCATTGCCGAAGAGCGAGAACTGCCCGGTCTCGGCATCGCGGGTCGCCTGCGCCGCGATATCCATCGCCGCATCGACCGCGTCCAACTTCTGCGCGCGGTTGCCGGGTAGTTCGTCGAGCGCGCCACACTTGATCAACGCTTCGAAGACGCGCCGATTGACCTGCTTAGAATCGACCCGCTTGGCCAGATCGAACAGATCGGTGAAGGCGCCATCGCGATCGCGCGCGTCGATGATCGATCGCACCGCGTTCTCGCCGACGCCCTTGATAGCGGCCAAGCCGAAGCGGATCGTCACGCCGACCACCGCGAAATCGACCAGCGAAAGATTGACGTCGGGTGGCAAGACCGCGATGCCGATCTTCTTGGCTTCATCGATATACTCGACCAATTTGTCGGTCTTGTCGCGCACCGAGGTCATCAGCGCGCTCAGATACTGGAGCGGATGATTCGCCTTCAGGAACGCCGTCTGGTATGCGATCCATCCATACGCCGCAGCATGCGCTTTGTTGAAGCCATAGCCCGCAAACGGCTCGACGAATGCGAAAATCTCGTCGGCGAGCTTCTTCTCGATGCCCGACGTGACGAAAGCGCCTTCGACGAACTTCTTTTTGTAGGCGGGAATCTTTTCTTTCTGCTTCTTCCCCATGACCTTGCGCAACTCGTCGGCTTCACCCATGGTGAACCCCGCGATGTCTCGCGCGATCTGCATAATTTGCTCTTGGTAGCAGGCTACCCCATAGCTCTCGCTCAGGATGGGTTCCAATTTAGGGTGCAGATATTTGACCTTGGTGCGGCCGTGTTTGCTGCTGATGAACTGCGGGATCCAGTCCATCGGGCCCGGGCGATAGAGCGCGACGAGCGCGATGATGTCGTTGAGGCTCGAGGCCTGCAACTCGATGCAGACGCGCTTCATGCCGTCAGATTCGAGTTGGAAGACGCCCATGGTCTCGCCGCGTCCGAGCATCTCGTAGGTGCGCCTGTCATCGTCGACGATCTTCGCGAGTTCGAACGTGCCGTCGACCGTGCGCCGGATCTCCTTGACGGCCGCATCCATCACGGTCAGGTTGCGAAGGCCGAGGAAGTCCATCTTGAGCAGGCCGATCTTCTCGACCCACTCCATGTCGTACTGCGTGTTCACCCCGCCGTCGCCGAACTTCACCAGCGGAGCGTAGTCGATCAGCGGTCCCGCCGAGATGACGACGCCGGCGGCGTGCGTACCGGCGTTGCGCGCCAGCCCTTCGATATCGGCGGCTGTGTCGAGCAGCTTGCGCATGTCCGGACGCGACGCATAGATCACCTTCAACTCGGGGATCTGTTCGATCGCCGCCGAGATCGAGAGCCCGGTCGGTCCCGACGGGATTAGCTTCGCGATCTTGTCGACTTCCGACAACGGCACACCGAGGGCACGGCCTGCATCCCGTACGGCGGCACGCGCGGCCATCGTGCCGAACGTCACGATCTGCGCGACGCGATCCTTACCGTACTTTTCGGTCACGTACGCGATCACTTCGTCGCGCCGCTCCACGCAAAAGTCCGTATCGATATCGGGCATCGAGATACGATCCGGATTGAGGAAGCGCTCGAAGAACAGATTGAACTTGATCGGATCGAGATCGGTGATCTTGAGACAATACGAGACGACCGAGCCGACCGCCGAGCCACGACCCGGGCCGACCGGGATGTCGTGATCGCGCGCGTACTTGATGAAGTCCCAGACGATCAGGAAGTACGAGGCGAAGCCCATCGTCGTGATGACGCCGAGCTCGTATTCCATCCGCTCGCGTAGAGCCGTGTCGGTCGAAGCACGCTCGCTGCCGTAGCGATCGATCAGGCCCGCTTCGGTGATCCGTCGCAGATACTGATCCGAGGTGAGCTCGTCGACCGTCGGCGGCGCCGGTTGCGGCACCGGATAGGACGGCAGGTGGAAGATCTTCTCCGGCAAGCGCATATCGATGCGGCTCGCGATCTTTACCGTATTCTCGCACGCCTCGGGCAGATCGGCCCACAGTTCGTACATCTCGTCGGCCGACTTGACGTAGAACTGATCCGAGTAGAACTTCATGCGCGAGGTGTCGGCGACGGTCTTTCCCGTGCCGATGCAGAGCAGCACGTCGTGCGCGGGCGCGTCGCGCTTGTCGAGATAGTGCGAATCGTTGGTCGCGACGATCGGGATGTTCAGCTCGCGGGCGACCTGGATCAGGCCTTTGTTGATGATCTCTTCTTCCGGCATCCCGTGGCGCATCACTTCGATGTAGAACCGGTCGCCGAAGATCTGCTCGAAGACCTGCGCGTTCTTCTTGGACGTGTCGTAGTCGTTCTTGAGCAAGGGCGCCGCGACCAAGCCCGACATGCAGCCGGAGAGCACGATCAGCCCCTCGTTGTGCTTGGCGAGCAAGTCCAGGTCGATCCGGGGCTTGTAAT
>JALYSX010000231.1 GCA_030854585.1 Vulcanimicrobiota bacterium | reverse complement strand
GGTCAAGGGAGTGCTTCGGCGGCGCGGCTTCGCGTTCGAGACTTCCGAAGAACTGATCGCGGTATTCGGTCGGATCTATACCGACGAAGCGACTCACTACGATCTGCATCTGTTGCTCGAAGATCTGATCGAACTGGACGAACGCCTGCTGCTCTGGCGCGGACGCCACGTGCGGATGGTCGAGCGGATGATCGGGCACAAGCACGGCACCGGAGGATCGCTCGGCGTCGAATATCTCGCCAAGACCCTCGGCGCGAAGATGTTCCCGGAGCTCTGGGACGTGCGGACCTATCTCGGAAAGGCGACCTACGGCTGACATGTCGACCACTACCGCCGCGCGCCTGCGCGATCGCTTCGCAACTCTCGACACGTCGACGTATCTGGTAAGCCACTCGATGGGCGCCGCGCCGTTCGCCGCGCGCGAGGCGCTTGCGACCTATTGGAACGAGTGGGCCGCCGACGGACCGGAAGCGTGGGAAGGGTGGCTGCCGCGCATCGCCGAGATCGCCGACGGGATCGGTGCGATCGTCGGTGCGCCGACCGGCAGCGTCTTCCTCGGGCCGAACGTCTCGGTCTTGCAAGCCGCAATCGCGACCTGTTTCGACTTCCGCTCCGAGCGCAACGAGGTCGTCTACGAAGCGTTGCAGTTCCCGTCCCTGACGTACGTCTGGAACGAGTGGGAACGGTTCGGCGCGGAGGTGCGCGTGGTCGGTTCCGACGACGGCCGCACGATCCCGACCGAACGCATCTGCGCGACGATCACCGAGAAGACCGCGATCGCCGTGCTCTCGCACGCGTACTACGTCTCGGGTGCGCTCGCCGACGTGCGCGCGATCCAAGCCCACTGTCGCTCGGTCGGCGCGATCCTGTGCGTCGACACATACCAGACCACCGGCGTCGTACCGTACGACGTGATCGAGATGGACCTCGACATGGCGACCGCCGGTTCGCACAAGTGGCTCTGCGGCGGCCCGGGCTGTGGCTGGATCTACGTCAAGCCCGCACTGCTCGAGCGTTTCCGGCCGGCCGTCACCGGTTGGATGGCGCATGCGTCGCCGTTCGCGTTCGAGGCCGCGCCGATCCGCTTTGCGGCGAGCATGTATCGTTTCGGCACCGGCACGCCGACGATTCCCGGCTATATCGTGGCAAAGCCCGGCCACGATCTGATCCTCGAAGCCGGCATCGCCAACATCCGTGCGCACAACACACGCCTCACGACGATCCTCGCCGAAGGCGCGCTCGAGCGCAAGCTGACCGTCAACACGCCGCTCGATCCCACTAAACGCGCGGGCTGGATCGGCATCGACTTCCCCGACTCCGAGCGGGCCTGCAAGGGTCTGATCGCAGAGCGCGTCTTCGTCGACTACCGGCCCGGCTGCGGCATCCGCGTCAGCCCGCACATGTACACCACCGACGAAGAGATCGCGCACTTCTTCAGCGTTCTCGATGCGTTGAAATGATCGTCGACCATCGGAACGTCGGGGCGGCGTTCCGGCGGCTCTCGTTGCCGATCGGCATCTCGATGCTCGGCGATCAGCTGCTCGGCGTCGCCGACACGATCGCGATCGGCACCCTCGGCGCGGTCCAACTCGCCGGTGCGACCGCCGCCAGCAGCGCCGCACTCGTGTTGATCTTCCTGCTCGCCGGCCTCTGGAACGGGGTGGCGATCATCGCGTCGCAACGGATCGGCGCGGACGACGTCTCGGGATTTGCGCGGGCCGTTCGGGCCGGGGGTGCGGTGGCGCTCGCTATCGCGCTGATCTGCGCGTTGCTCAGCATACCATTGGGCGGAGCGGCGATGCGCGCGATGCTCGGCAACTTCGCGAGCGTGCCCGAGGCATCGACGTATTTCATGTTGCGGTGTTTCGCGCTCATCCCGATCGCGATAACGGGGACCGCGATCACCGCGCTCGTCGCCGCCGGACATCGCAAATTCGCGATCGCGATCCTGGCGATCATCAACGTCGTGCATATCCCGTTGCTGCTGATCCTCGGCCTTGGGTGGCTGACGCATCATCCGTACGGCATCGCGGGCGCGGGTCTATCGAGCTTGATCTCGGAGTGCGCGGCCGCGCTCGCTTCGATCGTCTACCTCTCGCGGCGACCCGTCTACCGCATCTTCGAGCGGCTCGACGTCGACCTGCGCCTGGCGTGGCAGTGTTTGAAACTGGGCGCACCCGAGATGGTCTTTCTCACGCTCGTGGTCTTCCCCGACGTCGTCATCATCCGGCTGCTCGCGCCGCTCGGAGCCTTTGCGGTCGCGGGTTTCCGGGCGCTCTCGATCGTGAGCGACCTGACGTTCGTCGTGCCAAGCCCATTGCAGACGGCCGCCCAGACGGTGATCGGTCAACGCTTGGGCGCGCGCGACAT
>JALYSX010000214.1 GCA_030854585.1 Vulcanimicrobiota bacterium | reverse complement strand
CGAAACGCGTTCGAGAGCGCGAGATTGCCGATCGGCTGTTTGACCGAGGTCGACGTGAGCGCGACGATGCGGCCCCAACCGCGTTCGCGCATTGCTGGCACCGCGCCGCTCGCGAGTTCGATCATCGCGCGCAGCGTGGTCCGATAGGCGGCATCCCAATCCGCGAGCGACGTCTGCGTGAACGTGCCGGCCTTCGGGCCACCTCCGTTGAGAATCACGATATCCGGCGCGCCGATTTGTTGCCGAACCTCATGCAACAATCGCTCGACCGACGACGGCTCGCTCAGATCCATGACGAACGCCTGCGCGTCATCCGCGCCCGCCTTGCGCGCTTGCGCGACCACGCGTTCCAGTTCGCCCGTCCGGCGCGCCGCGACGGCGACGCGCACGCCCTCGGCGGCGAGCGCAAGAGCGACCGCCTCGCCGATCCCGGAACTCGCCCCGGTGATGAGTGCGGTCTTGCCGCGAATCCCTAGGTCCATACCGCTCCTCCTAGCGACTGAAGTCGACGGCAACGGTATTGCCGCCGCTCACGATGATCGCGATCCGTTCGCCGACACGCGGGCGGTACGCCCCCGAGTGCAGCGCCGCATACGCCGCCGCACCGCCCGGCTCGGCGACCACGCGCGCGCGCTCCCAGAGCGATTGCTGCGCGGCGCGAATGGCCTCGTCGCTCACGAGAACCGCGCGTTCGACGAACCGGCCTGCAAGCGAAAATGCCAACTCGCCGATTCGCCGCGGCGCAAGGGAGTCGGCAGCGATGCTACCCGTCGGCGCATCGACCGGTCTGCCCGCGGCGAACGCATGCTCCAAGGTCGGGGCTCCATCCGGTTCGACGCCGATCACGCGTACGCGGCCCGCCATCCACGCCGCGACCCCGCCGATCAGCCCACCGCCGCCGACCGCGACGAGCACCGTATCGATGCCGTCGAGTTGCTCCTCGAGTTCTTTGCCGAGCGTACCCTGCCCGAGCAACGTTTCGACCTGATCGAAGGCGTGGATCTTCATCGCGCCGGAGCTCGCCGCCCATTCCTCGCTCGCGGCGAGCGCATCCGCGTAGCGGTCGCCGACGATCGTCAGTTCGGCGCCGTACGAACGGATACGAGCGATCTTCGCCGGCGACGAGATCTCGGGAACGAATATCCGGCATGCAATGCCACGTCGCTCGGCGGCGTACGCAACGGCCGCGCCGTGATTGCCGCCCGACGCGGCGACCACGCCCGCGGGCGGGACCTCGCGCGCGAGCAGATTCGCGAACGCCCCGCGCGTCTTGAACGAGCCGGTGTGTTGGAGCAGTTCGAGCTTGAGTACGCAGTCGCCGAGGTCGAGCACGGGCGTACGCCGCACGAACGGCGCGATCAGCTCGTGCGTACGCGCGATCCGCTTGGGTTGGACTTCGTCGAATATGCTCAGTAGGGTACTCCGGTCGCGCGTTGCGCCTTGAGCGCCTGCGCGAACCATTCGAACTCGGCGATGAACTCGTCGGTCTGCTTCACCAACCACTCCTCATGCGGGGCGCCGTCCTCCTCGAACGTCTTGCCGACGGTCGGATACGAACAGATCGACGGAATCGTGACCATGCCCATCTCGCCCATCACGCAGCGCAACTGCTCCGCCGCACGCGCGCCGGAAAAACGCCCGCCGGAATAGCTGACGATCCCGCCGGGGCGCCAGAAATATTCTTCGAGGAAGTGGTCCATCGTGTTCTTGAGTGCGGGCGGAATGCCGTGATTGTACTCGCCGGTCACGACCACAAAACCGTCCGCGCGCTTGAAGAGTTGCGCGAGCTCTTCCATCACCGGCGGCGCGGTGCCGGCTGGGAACTCCTTATACATCTTGTCGAGCATCGGCAGCGGTTTTTCGAGCGGATCGATCAGCACCGGTTCGTGCCCGCGCTCTTTCAAACGCGAGACGACGAAACGCGCCGCGCGTATGCCTTGGCGCTCCGCCCGAACGGAGCCATAGATCACCGGGACGAGCAAAGGGTCGGCCATAAGTGAGAAGCGTTTGACCGCATCGCGCCGCGAACCCTATGATAGTGCGCATGAGCGAACAGCAGTCCGATTTCGTCGTCGAGCGCCGCACCGAGATCGTCTTCCCGAACGACGCCAACCACTTGGGCACCCTGTTCGGCGGCAAGGCCCTCTCGATGATGGACGTGGTCGCCTCGATCGCCGCCCTGCGGACGGCCAAGAAACCGGTGGTCACCGCCTCGATCGACCGAACCGACTTTAAACAGCCCGTCTACGTGGGCGAGTTCGCCGAGACGATCGGCCGGGTCGTCCATATCGGACGCACCTCGATCATCGTCGAGGTCGAGCTCTGGGCGGAGAACCCGCTCACGGACGACCGCCGGCTCTCGGCCGTCGCCAAGTTCGTGATGGTCGCTATCGGCCCCGACGGCAAGCCAACCCCGGTCCGCGACGCGTAGAAAACCGGTCCTGACCTAGGCGCTGGACAGAGGAGGGGGGTTCTGGTACTCTTGCTCGGTCGCCGGGGCGGACCATCGTGGCCTGCACCCGAGCGAGCCTATCCTGATCAAGGAGTCCCTCCGTGCCCCTGACCAAAGAACAGAAGACCGAGATCGCCGTCAAGTACGGCCGCACCCCGAACGACACCGGCTCCGCCGAAGTCCAGGTCGCAGTGCTCACGGCTTCCATCAATATGCTCACCGAGCATCTGAAGATCCACAAGAAAGATCATCACGGCCGCCGCGGCCTGCTCTTGCAGGTCGGCCAGCGCCGTCGCCTGCTTTCGTATCTGCAGAAGAGCGATGTCGAGCGCTACCGCAAGCTGATCGCCGACCTCGGACTGCGCCGCTAACGCTCGTTCGGGAACAAGCTTAAAAACGGAGCGCCGGATATGTCTCATCGAGGTGAGACGGCCGGCGCTTCTTCTTTGACCCGTCGGCGAGCGGCTTCGCTCCCATCGATGACGGGTACATGGTCTGCATGAACCTCAAGAATTTGTCTAGATTTGCCGTGGCCGCCCTCGCGGCCTTGATCCTCGCCGCCGGACAGACGACCGCGGCCACGATGAGCCACGCGCAAAAACACCACAGCCACCCGGCGACGTCTCGCTTGGTGAAGATCGACGTGGATCTCGACTTCAAGCCCCACACACGTTCGAGCTTCGGACGGGTACTCGGATTCGACCCGGCCGAAGTACACGTCCATATGGGCGACCGCGTCCAGTTCGTCAACGTGGACGACCAGATCCATACGGCGACCGGCATGTCGTATACCGGCCAGTCAGCGCCCGCCCATTACCGCTACAACGGCGATCCGACCAAGCAGAGCGGCCGCTACATCAACGCCTCCGAATGGAGCACCGGAAATCTGCGCGCCCACGGCGGAAAATCGCAGATCTTCATCGCGAAGAACGTCGGACACTACTTCTACGGGTGTTCGTATCACCTGAGCATGGGACAGATCGGCGTTATCGTCGTCGGTCCCTGATCGCGGCTCCTACCGCTTGCGCGCGACCGCTTTCTTCGCCGCGGCGACGATCGCGGTCGTGCCCATGCCGTAGTGTTCGATCAGCTCGACCGGATCGCCCGACTGCCCGAACTTGTCTTGGACGCCGATGAACTCGATCGGCACCGGGTGGTTGGCCGCCACGATCTCCGCGACGCGCGAGCCCATGCCCGCGTGAACCTGATGCTCTTCGACGGTCACGATCGCGCCACAATCTTTGGCCGCAGCGACGATCGCCGCGGTATCCATCGGCTTGACGGTGTGGTTGTTGACGACGCGCGCGTCGATGCCGGCCTTGGCTAGCTCTTCTGCCGCCATCAGAGCGTTGTAGACCAGGATGCCGCAAGCGACGATCGCGACGTCCTTGCCTTCGCGGAACGTCTGAGCCTTGCCGATCTCGAACGGCGTCGCGTCGGTCGTGACGATCGCCGACTTCTCGCGCGCGAAGCGTAGGTAGGCCGGGCCGAACATCTCGGAGAGCGCGAGCGTCGCTTTCTTCGTCTGGATCGAATCGCACGGTACCACGACCGTCATGTGCGGGATCACGCGCATGATCGCGATGTCTTCGACGGCTTGGTGAGTCGCGCCGTCGGGACCGACCGAGACGCCGGCGTGCGCGCCCGCGATCTTCACGTTGGTCTCGTTGAGCGCCATGATCGTGCGGACTTGCTCCCACGACCGGCCCGGATTGAACATCGCATAGGACGCGATCCACGGGATCTTACCTGCCGCGGCCAAGCCGCCGGCCATCGCGACCAGCATCTGCTCGGCGACGCCGATCTCGACGTACTGCTCCGGACAGGCTTTCTTGAAGCCTTCCATGCGCGTCGACTCCGCGAGGTCGGCGCAGATCGCCATCACGTTCTTGTTCGCCAGTCCGGCCTCGATCAGGCCTTCGCCGAAGCCGTTACGCGTCGGGACCTGCTTGACCGACGCCGTGTCGGTATAGCCGTGCAGGTGCAGCGTTTCGCCGTCCATCGTCACGTCAGGCATGTGTCAGGATCCTTTCGCGATCGGCTTGCAATTCGGCGAGCGCGACGGCTGCCTGCTCTTTGTTCGGCGGCTTGCCGTGCCAGGTGTAGTCGCCTTCCATATACGAGACGCCCTTGCCCGGAATCGTGTTCGCGATGATGACGGTCGGTTTGCCTTTGACGGCCTTCGCCTTCTCGACCGTCGCGAGGATCGCGGCCATGTCGTTACCGTCGCACTCGAACACTTCCCAGTTGAACGACCGGTACTTATCCGCGAGCGGTTCGAGCGGCATGATCTCTTCGGTGCT
>JALYSX010000205.1 GCA_030854585.1 Vulcanimicrobiota bacterium | reverse complement strand
TGGCCGGATGGCTTCGGGGAGTATCGTCGTGATCGTCGCGACCGACGCGCCGCTCGACTCGCGCCAGTTGCACGCGCTCGCGCTCCGCGCCGCACTCGGGATGGGGCGGACCGGCTTGACCTCGGATATCGGAAGCGGCGATCTGTTCCTGGCGTTCTCGACCTCGCGCATCTACCGCCGCAACGCCGACTTCGACATCCTCGCGCCTGCGATCGCGACGCCCGAGAACGAAACGACCCTGAACGCGCTCTACGGCGCGGCCGCAGAAGCGACCCAGGCCGCAATCTACGACGCGCTCTTCGAGGCCGAGACCATGACCGGCAAGGGTGGCGTGACATACTACGGCCTGCCCGTCGATCGCGTGCTCGACATGCTGAAGTCGCGATGATCGCTCTCGAGACCGAACGGTTGCAGATCCGCAACTGGCATACGCCCGAGGACGACGATGCGGCGCGGTCGATCTTCTGCGACCCGGAGGTTATGCGGTTCATTCCGGCTGGCACGTTCGCGCCCGACGTCGCACCGCGCGTGGTGCAGCGGATGATCGAACGCGATACGCATGACGGGTTCGGCGTCTGGCCGGTAGTGGAGAAGAGCAGCGGCGCGCTGATCGGCGAGTGCGGCATCACCTATATCCAGGAGTCGAAGGACGTCGAGATCGCGTGGCTGTTTTCGCGTGCGTCTTGGGGCAATGGCTATGCGACGGAGGCCGCGCGAGTGGTGCTCGCCTATGCGCTCGGTGATGTGGGGTTGAAGGCGGTCTATGCGTTGCTGGTCCCCGAGAACCGGGCCTCGATCGCGGTCGCGAACCGGCTGGGCATGCGCTTCGACCGGGTTGTGCGCGCGTACAAACGCGATATGCTTCGGTATGTAGCCACCTAGAACGGCCCTTCGAGACGCTCCTGCAGTCGCTCCTCACGTGAGGGCTTGCTTTTCTTCGTCGGTTTTGGTAGTGTCATGGTGTCTTAGGACATTAAGACACTTATGCAGACGAACGAACTACGACTCGACGAGCGTTCCCCGGTTCCGGTCTACGTGCAGTTGCGAGACCAGATACTGCACGCATTGGCCCGGGGAACGCTCAAGGGCGGCGACAGGCTCCCGGCGGTGAGAACCGTCGCGAGCACGCTGCGGGTCAATCCGAATACCGTCAACCGGGCCTACGCGGAACTCGAGCGCGACGGCGTGCTCGTGGTCGAGCGGGGTCGGGGAACCTACGTTGCCGAGCGAGCCCGCGCGTCGCGCGCGCCGCACAAGCACCGGCTCGTCGAACTCGCGGAGCGCTTCGTAGCGCAGGCGCGTGCGATGGGTTTCGACGGCCCGGATGTGATCAAGGCCGTGACGGTCGCGGTTCGCTCGATGCGCGGATCTTGGAGGTAGATGATGGACGCTCTCTTGATCGTCGGCGTGGTCGGTTTGATCATTCTCGTGCTCAAGCGCTGGGATCAGCGCAGCGAGCTAACCACGCATCGCGAGCGCCGCAATCCGGGCCGCCTTCCCTGGTGATGGCTTAGTCTCGAACGCGCACAGAGCTTCACCGACACGTGCGGCCATGGTGTTGGTGACGAACCACGGCGGCTTCGGCAGGAGTGTGCTGCTTCCGTAGCCGACGAGGCTCCGCGGGAACGGAGCGAACGGTGCGCGCACGACGCTCTTGAGACTGCGGGAGAAGAGGTGCGCGTTGTGCACCACCCCGATGCCCGATCCGACCTTGTCGGGCGTGTGACCCGGATACGCGCCCCAGGGCGTCTCCGCGATGAAGTAGCCGACGCCGGTCCAGGCGTTGACGCCGATGCATCCGTAGCGAAGCTCGGCGATCGCCGTATCGATCTCGTCTCGGAAGGCCGCTTCGGTCTTCGGATGCACGATCAGATTCGCGCCGAGCGTCCCCTCGAGCTTGTCGTTCGCGAATTCGACCGCCGCCGTCAGATACGTTTCGATCTCCCCGGGCAGCGTGACGATCGCGAGAACGTCGCAGAAGGCTTCGCTCCGGAGCGCGTCGTCGCCGCCGCGCACGAGCACGGCGGCATCGCCGACGCGAGCGCGCCCGGCCGTGAGCGCATCGTGTCGTTCGGCTGCGCCCGGATAGTATTGCGGTCGCGGCGTGAGGCCGCCGAGTATCCGTCCGATATGCGCGAGCAGTTTCGGCGTGCCGCTCCAATCGGCCGGGAGCACGAGCACTTGCGCGGCGATGCAGTTGAAGCCGCCGTTGTGGCGCTTCTGGGTGACGATGTTCTCGGCCTGAAATGCGAAGTCGTCGTCGATCCAATCGCCGGGCACGACGATCGTCGGGCTGACGTTGCCGAGTTCGCTCGTCAACGGTTTATCGAGTCCGCGCGCGCGCAGATCGGCGAGGATCGCATCGTGCGTCTTGGCGCTTCCGGTCACGTGGATCTCATCGACGCGCGGATCCGCGCAGAGG
>JALYSX010000173.1 GCA_030854585.1 Vulcanimicrobiota bacterium | reverse complement strand
CGCGTGACCGCTCTTGATCGCGACGACCTCGAATTGCGGCCACGCGCCGAGCAGGGCGAAATCGCCGAGCAGATCGAGGACTTTGTGGCGCACGACTTCGTTCGGCCAGCGGAGCGGACGCATCGGTCCGTTCTCGTCGAACACGACGGCGTTCTCGAGACTGCCGCCGCGCGCCAAGCCGCGCTCGCGCAACGCCTCGACTTCGTGCAGATACCCGAACGTGCGAGCCGCGCAGATCTCGTCGCGATAGACGTCCGGCGTGATCGCTTCGTAGAAATACTCGGTGCCGACCGGTGCGGGGAAGTCGGCGACGAAGCGGACCCGGAACGCATCGGACGGAATCGCCGCCACCAGCCGGTCGCCGGAGCGCAGATAGAACGGCCGGTCCAACTGCATGGTCGCGCGCGGAGCGGACTGGGCGGCGACGCCGACGCGTTCGATCGCATCCGCAAACGCCTTGCCGCTGCCGTCGGTGACCGGGATCTCGGGGCCGCGAACGGCGATCGTGGCGTTGCTCACGCCCATCCCGAAGAGCGCGGAGAGGAGATGCTCGACGGTCGAGACGGTCCGGCCGTCGCGTCCGATCACGGTCGCCCGCGCGGTATCGGTCACGAACTCGGCGAGCGCCGGAACCGCGAAGCCGTCGTCGCCGAGCGAGAAGACGAGTCCGGTATTTTCGGATGCCGGGCGGATCTCGACGTGCGCGTCCGCGCCGGTGTGGAGGCCGACGCCATCGAACGCAACCGGCGCGGCGAGCGTCGCTTGCGTCACAGATCATTCGCTTTTTTTAGCGACTCGCTCCAGTGCTTCCACACGAGCGATGAGTTTAGGGAGGTTGCGAAGGGTGACCTCTTTGCGCAAGCGCTCGCGATGTTCGCTCGCGGGCGCGCCGGAGATCATGATCCCGTCCGGAATGTCACCCCAAACCCGGCTGTCACCGGCGATAGTCACGCGCGAACCGACCGTGATGTGCCCCTTAAAGCCGACCATACCCGCGACGCGGGTATAGTCCCCGATGGTGGTCGTGCCCGCGAGGCCCGACAGCGCCGCGATCGCGTCGTGCTTGCCGAGCTTGCAGTTGTGGCCGATCTGCACGAGATTGTCGATCTTGGTCCCCTCGCCGATGCTGGTGCTGCCGGTCTGCGCGCGGTCGACGCACGTGTTCGCGCCGATCTCGACGTCGTCGCCGAGCACTACGTTGCCGACCTGCGGGATCCGTTCGAGCCGGCCGTCGACGAAGGCCCAGCCGAAGCCCTCGCTCCCGATGGTCGCACCGGGAAAGAGCGCCACCCGTGCCCCGAGGATGCAGTCGTCCATCACGCGTGTCTGCGGACGGAGCCACGAATCCGCGCCGATGCTGACGCGGGCGCCGACGTAAGCGCCGGCTTCGAGTACGACGCGCGCGCCGATCACGGAGTCGCGACCGACATAGGTGTGGGCACCGAGGTGTGCGTCATCCGCGACCTTTGCGCCCGTTTCGACGACGGCGGTCGGATGGCGGCCGGCCGTCGGACGCGGCGGACGGAGCATCTGCAAAAGCGACGCCAGCGCCACCCGCGCGGACGGCACCAACAGCAATGGCTTGGACGGATCCGCCGGCGCGAGCGCTTCGTCGATCAGCACCGCACTCGCCGCAGATGCAAGCGCCGCGGCGAGATAGCGCTCGTCGGTCGCAAACGTCAGCGCACCGGCGATAGCATCGTCGACCGATGCGATGCGCTCGATGCGCGTGGAACCGTCGCCGGCCACCCGGCCGCCGACCCGCGTTGCGAGATCCGCAAGCGTGCCGAGCACCTTAGGGGCTCGGCGTGGCTTTCTCGGTGATGTTGAGCGCCTTCTCGACGTCCGGTGTGATGTCCACGCCGCCGTAGCCCACCCCCTCGCGGGTGACCACCAGCTTGAGCTTGCGATCCTGCGCGACCTTACCGGCGGCGTCGCGGATCTCTTGCGTGAGCCCGTCGGTGATGCGCGCGTACTTCACTTGCAGAGCCGCCGCCAGGCGGGCCTTCTGCCCGTTGGAGACCTTGCTCTGGCCGATCTGTTGCTGGTCCGCGAGCAACTGGTTCTGGAAGTCCTGATACTTCGTCCAGTTGGTCGCGACGCGTTGCACGTCGACCGTACCGATAGGGCTGTTGTTACCGCACGCGGCGAGGATCGCGGCGGCCAGGGTCAGGGTGATCAGATTGCGTATTTTCACTCGTGTAAACTTTCGACGTCTTTGCTGACTTCGTTCGTCAAGTCGTAGCCGCCGGCGGCGGCCTCGACGTTGTCGAACACGACTTTCAAGCCACGATCCTTGGCGATGCGCGAGGCCTCGCTCTGGATCTGCGCGACGATCCTGCCGTAGAGATCGCTGCGTTGTTTTTGCAGATCGGCCAACTGCTTGGCCGCCGCACCGGTAGCGCCGACTTCGGCGCCGTGAAGTGCGGCGAATTGCCGATCGAGATCGGCCTTGGTCTGGTTGTACTGATCAACGGTTTGCTGCGCGTCGGCTTGGAACTGCGTTTGGAACTGTTGATGGATCTGTTGGAGCTTCGTCTGTAACGCGGGCGAGAGATTGGCGGGCACTTGGGCCGGCGCGAGACTGCGCAGCTGCGAGGTGACCTCGTTGCGGCGCGACTCGAGTTTGGCGCGGGTCTGTCCCTGAATCTTCGCCGCCTGGGTCCGCACGCCCGCCGCGGTCTCGTCTTGCAGGGTCTTGCGATAGGCGGCCAGATCCGCCTGATCCTGGTTCCGCAGGATGGCCAGCGCGTCGGCCTCTTTCTTATCGAGCGCGGCGATCTGCGCGCGCAGGTCCTTACGGGTCGCGTCGTCCATCGCAAGGTTCGAGAGACGCGTCTTGGCGGCCAGCCGCTGGGAGGCGTCGGCCTGCGAGAGCTTGAGCGAGAGCGTGGACTCGCGCTGCTGCGCCGCCTCGGCCCGCGCTTGGAACTTGGCGCCCGCTTGGGCCTGCAGTTCGCGTTCGACCGAAGCGATCGCGGCGTTGTCCTGGGCGATCACGCTCTGCTGGTAGGCCATGAACTCCTGATTGGCGGCGCCTGCGGCCGCCTGGGCCTGTTGGGCCGAGGTCCGGCTCATCTCCGCACCGACGTTCGTGCCGGCGTTGCCCTGACCCGCGGCCGAGAGGGCGGCCGCGACCGCGGCCTGCTCCTTGCGCGCGAAATCGCCCTGCTTCTGCGCGAGGATCTTGTTGGCGCGCGTCTGCGCGTCTTTGAGCTGCCCGTTGAGCGCCTTGGTCTGTGACGCGATCTGCGCGGCCGAGAGCGGCACGTGCGGACCGAGCGCGCCGATATTGATCGCTGCGATCGCGTCGTCGATGCCGGCGAGTTGGGAGTAGAGCGGATGGCGCTTGACGATCTCGTCGAGACGGATGTAGCCGATGCCGCGGATCTGCGGCGCGCTCACGTCGACCCGCGCGCAGGCCGAAAGCGCGCCCGCGGAAGCCAACGTCAGGACCAGCGCGAGCGCCTTACTTGCTGAGCGCATCCTGGACATCTTTGGTGATGTCCGTACCGCCGAAGATCACGTCCGCACGGTCGATGACGAGCAGAAGATCCTTCTTCTTGGCCACCTCGGCGGTCACGGACTTGGTCTGA
>JALYSX010000149.1 GCA_030854585.1 Vulcanimicrobiota bacterium | reverse complement strand
TTGCCGACGCCACGCTGGTGGAACGTCAGCACCGCGAGCGAAAAGTTGACGCCGCTCTGGATCGCGGCGGCGACCAGGAACGCGATCGTCGGCAGCCAGAGCGAACGCATGATGATCGTGCGTGAGGGTGATGCCGTCTTGACGTCGTGCCGCGACGGCAGCATCCAGAGCGCCGCCGCGCCGGCGAGCGCGAGAGCGGTGCCGATGTAGTACTGGTCGCGCGCGACGCCGTGCATCCAGAGCCAGACTCCGACGGCGGGTGCGAGCGCGAACATGACGTTGGCGACCAAGCCGAGGAACGAGACGGACGAGACGGCGCGCTCAGCCGGCACGATCTCGGTGGTGTAGGCGAACTCCGCGGTGACGTAGCTCATCAGGCTCAAACCGCGCAGCGCCATGAAGAACCCGCCCCACCATGCGCCGTGCGTGAGGGCCATGCCGAGCGTTGCGAACGCCATCAACAATGCTGACGCGCGAATCGTGACCAGGCGCCCGATCCGATCGACCAGCACGCCGACCGGGAGGCTCCCGAGCAGGTTGGCGAACATGCCCGCGCCCATCGCCAGAACGATCGAGCTCTCGACCGCTCCGTCGGCGAGCAGCGCGAGGGGCATCGAACCGGTCGGCAAGTTGCATGCAAACTCGAGCACGATCGTAGCGCCCAGCAGAACGGCATAGGGGCGATTGAAGGTCACGTCGCCGCGGGAATCTCCCTGAACTGGGTGCAGTAGAGGCGCGCGTAGAGCCCGGGCCGCGCGATCAGTTCGGCGTGCGTGCCGCTCTCGACGATCCGGCCGCCGTCGACCACGAAGATGATGTCGGCGTTCTGCACGGTCGAGAGGCGGTGCGCGATCACGAGCGAGGTCCGGCCGCGCATCGCGATCTCGAGCGCTACCTGGATGGCGGCTTCGTTCTCGGAGTCGAGCGCCGAGGTCGCTTCATCGAGGATCAGGATGCGCGGGTCCTTCAGCAGGACGCGCGCGATCGCCAAGCGTTGACGCTCGCCGCCCGAAAGCTTGTGGCCGCGCTCGCCGACGATCGTCTGGTAGCCGTCGATGAGGCTCATGATGAACTCGTCGATGTTCGCCTTGCGCGACGCATCGCGTAGCTCTTCGTCGGTCGCATCGACCTTGGCATAGCGCAGATTCGCCGCGATCGTGTCGTGGAACAGGTACGTCTCTTGCGAGACGATCCCGATGTCGCGGCGGAGCGATTCGAGGGTGACCGTGCGAACGTCGTGTCCGTCGATCGAGACGACGCCCGACTGCGGATCGTAGAAACGCGGCACGAGTTGGGTGATGGTCGACTTGCCGGCGCCGGACGGTCCGACGAAGGCGGCGATCTGCCCGGGTGCGACGTGGAGCGAGACGCCCCTTAGGATCTCGCGATCCGGTGAATAGGAGAACTGCACGTCATCGAAGCGCACATCGCCCGCCACGTTCGGCAGCGCGACCGCGTTCTTGGGGACGTACTCCTCGGTCTCGTTGTCGAGATACTCGAAGATGCGTTCGAAGACGGCGAGTGCGCTCACGATCTGGACCTGCACCCCGGCGAGCGCTGCGGTCGGCCCGTACAGACGCGTCGCGATGTAGCCGATGAAGGCCGAGATCAGGCCGATCGTGATGCTCGGGTCGTTGTGGAAAGCGATCCAACCACCGACCAACCAGACGATCGCGGGACCCATCGTAACCGTCGCGCCGATCGAGGCCATGAACCAACGGCCGACGCTTGCGAGTCGGATCTCGAGACCCATGAGATTGGTCCCGACGTCGTAGAAGCGCTTGCGCTCGTAGCCTTCACGCGCGAACGACTTGATCAGCGCGATGCCCGAGACCGAGAGCGTCTCCTGCGTGATCGACTCGATCTGATCGCGCTGCTCGCGCGTCTTCTTGCGGATGTCGTACATCCGCCGTCCGACGGAGTTGAGCGGCAAGACCATGAACGGGACGATCACGACCGAGACGAGCGCGAGTTTCCAATTCCAGATGAACATCCAGCCGACCGCGGTGACGATCGTCACGATGTTCTGCACGATCGTGGTGAGCGTTCCGGTGACGACGCTGTCGACGTTGTCGACGTCGCTGCTGACCCGGTTCATGATCTCGCCGGTCTTGGTCCCGGTGAAGAACGAGAGCGGCATCTTGTGCAGATGCGCGACCAGGCTCGTGCGGATATCGCGCATGATGCCTTCGCCGACGATCGAGTTGACGTAGCCTTGAGCGACGCCGATCGCGGCCGCGACCAGCGCGGAACCGAAGATGAAGCCGACCAGTCTGGCGAGCAACGCGAAGTCTTTGTGGGGGAAGGCCACGTCGATGATCCGAGCGCTTAGGTAGGCGGGGATCAGCCCGAGGATCTGCACCAAGCAGATGCAGACCAGCACCAGCGTGAGCTGCTTCGCGTACGGCAAGAAGAGCGCGCCGATCCGTTTCCAATCGACGCGCTTGCCGCTGGTGGGCTTGTTCGGCCCATACATGCTCGACCACATCAAGTGGCCACCACCCATCATCGGAGCGTGCTCCTCAGGATGACATTGGTACTAATGCAGAGTCGATTGATGGAACGTTACCTTGTTGCCTTCGGCGTCTTTGATGGAGAAGACCCGGCAGACCGGGGGTCGTACACGTCGGGGAGGTCGTAGCTCGGGACACCGTTTTTCCTCGTACGGGTTGCCGTAAAGACGATCTTTCCGATCATGGGTTTCGCTTCCCCACTTGCTCTAGGCGAGCCTACTTCTTCCCGTCGCGGATGGCCGCGAGTTCTTTGAAGAGCTTGCGCTCTTTCTCGCTGAGATTCTGCGGAAGTTGCCCGATCAAGCGCACGTACTGATCGCCGGCGTCGCCGCCTTTGACCTTCGGCATGCCCTTGCCCGAGAGACGGAGCAGACGGTTGTTCTGCGTGCCTTCCGGAATGGTCATCGAGACCTGTCCCGCCATCGTCGGGACTTTGACCTCGCCGCCGAGGACGAGGTCGAAGAGATTGACTGGCAGATCGACGTAGAGATCGTCCGCTTTGCGTTTATAGGTGGGATCTTCGGCGAGTTTGACGACCAGATACAGGTCGCCGCCGGCCGCGCCGATGCCCGCGCCGCCCTGCCCGGCAAGACGGATGCGTTGACCGTCGCCGATGCCCTTGGGGATTATCACTTCGAATTTCTTGGCCGCCAGGACGCGGCCTGTGCCGTGACAGATCGTGCAGATCCGTCCGTCGAGCGTGCCGGTGCCATGGCAACGCGTGCAGGTGTCTTCCAACTGCAGCGAGACCGATTTTTTCCCACCGTCGTACGCATCGCGCAGACTGAGTTCGATCGTGGTTTCCAAATCTTGCCCCCGTTGCGAGAAGGCCGAGCTCTGCGCGGACTGGCGTTTGCCGACGCCCGTGAAGAACATGTCGAAGAAGTCCGAGAAGCCGCTCGGTCCGCCGC
>JALYSX010000123.1 GCA_030854585.1 Vulcanimicrobiota bacterium | reverse complement strand
GGTCACGACTCCGGGTACCTACACCGCCCCGGCCCCGACCGCCAACGCCATGTACGGCCCACCCGTCTCCGCCGTCGGCAAGGGCACGACCATCACGGTTGTGCCCTAGGCCCCCCTGTGGTAGCATTGCCGAGGCCCGCGAGACGGGTCTGAATTTTCGCGTGCTTCAGGCATGCGGCCGAGAGGGGGTTGTTACACTATGGAAGTCCGCGTATCACCGGGCGAGCCCATCGAGAGCGCGTTGCGCCGTTTCAAGAAAGCCACCCAAAAGGCCGGCATTTTGGCTGAAGCGCGTAAGCACGAGCACTACGAAAAGCCCAGCGTCCGCAAGAAGAAGAAGTCGGCCGCCGCGCGTAAGCGCCGCACGTAGTCGATGGCTGCCCTCAAGGATCGCATCTCCGCCGACATGGTCGCGGCGATGAAGGCCAGAGATCAGGTTCGGGTCGACACTTTGCGGTCGGCCCTTTCCGGTTTTACCTATAAACGCTCCGAAGCGGGCGTCGACCTGACCGAGGCCGACGAGTTGGCGGTCGTCGCCAAGCAAGTCAAACAGCGGACGGACTCGTTCACCGAGTTCACCAAGGCCGGCCGGACCGACCTGGCTTCGAAAGAGGCGACGGAACGCGAGATCCTCCAGGCCTACCTGCCGGCTCAGAAATCCGCCGAAGAGATCCGGACGATCGTGCAAACCGCGGTCGACTCGCTGCCGCCCGAAGCGCGCAATCAGGGTGCGATCATGAAGATCGTCATGCCGCAGCTCAAAGGCCTCGCCGACGGCAATCTCGTCCGCGAAGCCGTCACCACCGCCCTCGCGTAAGGACAATGGCGTAACTTCCGCCAAGCGGGCGGGTAGTGCTACGCATGAACGCCCGTCGACTGCGCGCCACCCTTTGGATCGCACTCCTCCTCGTCGGCTTTATCGGCATGGGGATGACCGCGCTCTCCTCGGCGCCGAGCGGGCAAGTCGAAGTCATCCACATCGACGGCACCGTCGACGACGGCATGGCCCATCTGGTGCAGCGAGGCATCGCCGATGCGAACGCCGACCACGCCCGCGCGATCGTGCTCGATATCAACAGCGGCGGCGGATTGGTCGAAGCCGCCTTTCTGATCCGCGACGCCATCTTCAGCGCGAAAGAACCGGTCATCGCCTACGTCGACGGACGCGCCTACTCGGCTGCCGCATTGATCGCGCTTGCCGCGAATCGAATCGTGATGGGCCCGGGCGCCAGCATCGGCGCAGCCGAACCGATCCCCAACACCGGCAAGATGATCTCAGCTCTGCGCGGCGAATTCGAATCGACCGCGCTCCGCAATCACCGCAGCGCGAACGTCGCCGGCGCCATGGTCGATAAGAACGTGGATCTGTCGGACTACAAACATCCGGGCGCGATCCTCACCCTCAACACGCAGGACGCCCTCCGCGCGCACATCGCCGATGCGACCGCGCCGACGCTCGATGCGGCGATTGCGAGTTCCAACCTGCAAGGCGTTGCGCGCGTCGAAGCCGGCTACACGCTCGGCGAACAGATCGCGCGTTTCGCTACGGATCCGATCGTGAGCGGATTGCTGCTGACGATCGGCATGCTCGGTCTGCTGATCGAGATGCAGACCCTGCACGGCATCGCGGGGGTGATCGGCGTGATGGCCCTCGTGCTGTTCTTCGGCACGCACATTTACGCCGGATTCTCGAACGGACTGGTGGTCGTACTCGCGATCGCGGGCATCCTCGGCATCCTCTTCGAATTACATGTCGTGCCCGGGCACGGCTTGCCGGGGATACTCGGCGGCGTTCTCCTGATCGCGGCGGTGGCGCTCGCGTTCGGGCTACAATCGTACACGATCGCGGCCGAGACGATGGCGACGGCGGTCGTGCTGACCGTCATCTTGTTCGCGCTGGCCGTGCGCGCGTTCGCCGAGAACGCTTGGATGCGTAGGCTGACGTTGCTCGCCGAACAAGGCCCGGACTACGTCACCTCGGCAGACTTCACGTATCTGCGGGGTCGCACCGGTACGGCGGCCTCGCTGCTCCGGCCCGCCGGCGTCGCCTCCATCGATGGCCGTCGCGTCGACGTGCTCACCTCGGGTGAGTTCATCGCGGTCGGTACGCCGGTCCGCGTCACCCGCGTCGAGGGCGCGCGCATCTTCGTCGAACCCGTAACGCTACCCAGCTACAAGGAGTAACCGTGTCCGGATCGCTCATCGGCATCACGTCCCTCGTCCTCCTGGCGGCGATCGTGCTCTATCTGTATCGTAGGTACGATCTCTGTGCGTGCGACGACGAAGATGCGTCGGCGCCGATCTTCTTCGCCTAACCACCCAGTTCTTAAGGAGTAATTCGTGGCCGCTTTCGGCATCGGAATGATCATCGTATTCATCGCAGCGATCGTTCTGTTCTTCATGTTCCTGTACTACTTCCCGATCGGGTTGTGGATTCGGACGATCGCGGCCGGCGTGCCGCTCGGGATCATCTCGCTCGTACGCATGCGCTTGATCGGGATTCCGCCGAGCGTGATCGTGTCGAACTACGTACGCGCCCGCAAAGCCGGGCTTGCGTTGACGGTCGATCAGATGCAGTCGCACTACCTGGCCGGCGGTAACGTCGACAAGGTCACGCTCGCGATGATCGCCGCCCAACGCGCCCAGATCCCGCTCGAATGGCAGCGCGCCGCGGCCATCGACCTGGCCGGACGCGACGTGCTCGAAGCGCTCCAGACCTCGGTCAATCCGAAGGTCATCGAGACGCCGATCTTCCAAGGCGTCGCGCAGAACGGCATTCAGCTGAACGTCAAGGCCCGTATCACGGTCCGCAGCAACCTCGACCGGTACGTCGGCGGCGCCGGCGAACCGACGATCGTCGCGCGCGTCGGCGAAGGCGTCGTCTCGGCCGTCGGCGCAGCCATCGACCACAAAGAAGTGCTCGAGTATCCGGATCGGATCTCGAAGGCGGTGCTCGCAAAGGGACTCGACGCCGGTACCGCCTTCGAGATCGTCTCGATCGATATCGCGGATGTCGACGTCGGCAAGAACATCGGCGCCGAACTGCAGACCAGCCAAGCCGAAGCCGATCGTCGGATCGCGCAAGCCAAGGCCGCCGAACGGCAGTACGCGGCCATGGCCTCGGAGCAGGAGCAGAAGGCCGAGACCCAAGCGATGCGCGCGAAGGTCGTCGAAGCCGAGGCGACCGTTCCACTTGCGATGGCCGAAGCGTTCCGCCTCGGCAACCTGGGCGTGATGGACTACTACAAGATGAAGAACATCCAAGCGGATACCGAGATGCGCGGCGCGATCGGTGGATCGGCCGAGGGAGATGCTCCCGACTCGGGCACGCCGCCGACGCTCCCGAACAAGTAGCCCATGCACTTCAACTCGATCGTCCCGTGGATATGGGTGATCATCGTCGGACTCGGCATCGTCAACAGCATTCGCAAGAAGGCGGCTGCCGGTGCCCGGCCCGGCGCTGCCGCGAACACGCAAGCGGTTCAGAATCAGGCGAACGAGGAGGAGTTGCGCAAGCAGGCCTATCT
>JALYSX010000096.1 GCA_030854585.1 Vulcanimicrobiota bacterium | reverse complement strand
GTCGCAGGTCGTTCACGCGATTCCGAAGAGCCGGGCCATACGCATCGTCCTGAACGTTCCGGCGCCGAGCAACGTAGCGGGCGCGCATGGCGGCCCGGAGTGCGCCGCCCACACCGGCCTGCTCGGGGCGCTGCTGTGCCCCGATATGATCAAGTCCGGCAATCTGCTCTTGGTGTGGAGTTGGGATGCGCCGGGATATACCATCGACGGCTTTCACGTCTATCGCGTCGATGGCGCGACGAGGCGCCTCGTCGATACGGTCCGGACCAAAGGCGATCTCACACTCTCCGACGTCCCGAAGCCGGCTGGCGGGTTCGGCCGCGCCTGCTACGCGGTCGGCGCGTTTTCGGGAGCGGGCGAATCGGCGCTCGGTGCGCCGTACTGCGCCGACGGCCGGTCGGCGGCCGTCACGACGCGTCTGTGGGCGACGGAAGTTCGCGAGGCAGACAAAGCCTCTGCCGGCGGCTCGATGGTCGCGGGGACCGGGCAGCCGAAGAGGCCGGATCGCACCGCGATGGTGGGATTTAGCTACTACGAACAACAGAACTTGATCTTGCGCGACGACTTTGCGAACACCATCGCCCGTATGGGCGTGGCTTTCGACGTATCCGGATTGCGCGGTCGCACGCTGGTCTCCGCAATACTGCATCTGCCCGTCGAGTCGTCGACGGGGCAGGGGAACAATCACTCCTGTGCGACCGACGTGGGAACCGGTTCCGAGTTCTGGTGGAACGAGACCGGGTGGATCGACGGCGCGTTCGGCAACCACATCGTTCCGACCGATACCGGGCCGGTGGCCAGTGCCGACGTAACCGCGATCGTCGCACCATGGCTCCGAGGCGAGCCGAACTACGGGTTCGTCGTCAAGAACGACGACGAAAACACCGGGGCGTTTACGAACGAGACCTGCCAAACCATCTATTCAAATCCGACACTTGATGTCACCTACTACTAACAGGAGCTCGATATGAGGCGGTCATCCATGATGTTGCTAGCGTTCTTGATCGGCAGTGGTGCCGCTGGAGCAGCCGTACCGAAGCACGTTCCCGGAGGAGCGAACCAGGTGACCGGCGTCTCCGGCACGCTCTCGCAGACGCTCTTCAATGGGACGTTCCGCCTGCGCGCGATGTCGCTTGGGGATGCGTTGCCGACCGACAACGAGCATCCGAACAAGCCCGACGAACGGGCGCTCGTATTCCGCGGGATCGTGAGCAACGGTTCGCATCACGAGCGGCACGGCTACTTCAATGCGACGCTCTCGGATGCGGACGGCATCACCGTCGAGGGCCGGCCGCTCGATGACGGATGGGATATCGCACAGGGTGCCGCCGCGCGGTTCGCGATCGGCTTCTCCGTCCCGGCCGGCTTCGTTCCGGTGAAGCTGGTCCTCGTCGAAGCCGCGACGCAGCACGAAAAAGCTTTCCGCATCACATTGAAAGGAACGCACTCATGAAGTTCTCGCGCATCCTCGCCGCAACCGCCCTCGCGGCGCTCGTCACCGGCTGTGCCGGCGGTGGAACCGTCGCTCCGATCGGCCCGCAGCCGCCGGCCGGGCCACAGATCTTCGCGATGACGACGGGCGGTTCGACGCTCGCCGAAGCGGTTCAGGCGTTCGACTACTATCCGAACGCGACCACGATCGATGTCGGCGACTCGATCACCTGGAACAATCCGAACAACGAACCGCACGTCGTCGCGATTCCGCCGGCCGGCACGATGCCGGCGCCGGGGCCGCCGCAACCGCCGGTCGGAGGCACGACGTTCGACGGCACCGCCTACATCAGTTCCGGTTTCCTCGCGCACAACGCGACGTATACGGTGAAGTTCACCACGGCGGGTACCTATAAGGTCTACTGCCTGATCCATCAGCCGGAGATGGTCGCGACGATCGTCGTGCAACCCGCCGGGACGGCGTATCCGAAGTCGCAAGGACAGTACCTCGCTGACGGACTTGCCGATCTCACGCTCGACCTCGGCGCCGGCGTCGCCTCGATCGCGAGCTTCCCGTATCCGGCGGGCGGAACGCATCTGGCTGCCGGCGTCGCACCCGGTCTCGCGGCCGGACCGCCCGCGCAAACGACGGTGATGCGCTTCATGAACGATACGTCGCTCGGATCGCAGCCGCTCAACGTGACCATTCCGGTCGGGACCACGCTGACGTGGACGAACCAATCGAACAATGCGCCGCACACGGTGAGTTTCCCGATTGCCGGTCAGGCCGTGCCGCCGGGTCCGCCCGATCGGCCCGCGGCCGGAGGCGCGACCTACGACGGCACCGCCTTCACCAGTTCGGGTCTGATTCCGCCGGGCGGATCGTACTCGCTCAAGTTCACCGCAGCCGGGACGTATACGTACTACTGTCTGTTCCATTCGCCCGAGGGCATGATCGGGACGGTAACGGTCCAATGAGGGTACGGCGTACGATTACGGCGGCGCTGGCGACGCTGCTCTTGATCCTCCCGGCCGCCGTCGACGCGGCCGGGGCGCTCACCATCGGAGTCGATACGCCTCCGTATTCGCTCGCCTCGACCTGCGATCTCTCGCAACCGCTCATCTTCGTCAACGTGCTCGTCGGTAACGATGGGAATGTCCCGACATTGCCTCGCACCATCACCGCGACCGACGCGGCAGGCGCATTTCAAGGGCAGGTCTCGATCGGATCGGTCTTGCCTTCGGATTCGACCCCCGTGCAGATTCCGCTGACGCATGTCGCGTCGAGTTCGGCACCCATCGCCGGAGCGCATACGATCCGTGTTTCGTCGGGAGCGCCGTCGGCGACGATCGTCGTCACGGTTCCGACGGCGCTCTGTCCGACGGTTACGCCCGGCGGTGGAACCACGCCGGGTGGCCTGAGCCTCAACGGGAGATACACCCGGGTGAAGAATCAGCACCGCGACATCGTAGTGGCGGTCATTCTCCCGTCGCCGAGCAACGTGGAGGCCGTGCGAAGCTCCGCCGCCTGTGGCGCGCATGCCGGTCTCCTCGGCGCACTGTTCTGCCCGGATATGATCAAGTCGGGGAACCTGCTGCTCGGTTGGGACTACCACAGTGAGGGTCACGCTATCGACGGTTTCCGCATCTATGCGGTCAACGGCGGTGAGAGACAACTCGTCGATCACACCACCGGCAATGAGGCGCTCCGACTCTCCGACCTCAAAGCGCCCTCCGGCGGATACACCGGTGCTTGCTATGCGGTGGCTGCGTATGTGGGGAACGCCGAGTCCGACCTGAGCCACGAGTACTGCGTAAATTCCTCGGCCGAAGTGGCGAAGACGATCCACCTGTCGGCTAGCCAACTAAAATCGACATCGAGGGGCTCCGCGAAGGGCGGACTCTCGTCGACGACGTCGTCGACCCAGGCTGAGGCGTACCCGAAGGTTGGCTACTACTATTCCGCGACGAAGAGCATCTTCGGCGACAGCCGATCTGCGCAGTTCTGGCGGCTGGGCGTGCGCTTCGACGTGAGCCGGCTCACCGGTCATCGCATCGTCGCGGCGAAGCTCCGGATCGCCTTCGACCAGGCGCACTCGTGCGCGACCGACGTCGGGCGCGGTGAGAACGAATGGTGGTTCGCGGATGCCAACTGGAACAGCGGCTTTTTCGGTGACGGCATCGGCATCGGCGACGCTGGTCCCGAACTCGCGGCCGACGTGACGCCGATCGTCACGCACTGGATCGCCTTCAACGAAAATCGTGGCTTGGTCCTCAAGGGGAACGACGAGAACTCCGGTGCGTTCACCAACAAGAGCTGCACGACGTACTTCCCGCGGAATCCGGCCGACTACGTGCTGGACGTGACCTACTACTAGGCACCCGGCCTTTGTCGCAAACGACACGCGGGCAGGAAACGCGGCCCGCGTGTCGTAGTGCGCCCGGTTGGCTCTGAAGCGTGATGCCGCCGATGGTGCGGTCGATAGTTGGATCGAGACTCTTTCCGCTCGAAACGGGAACGGCGCGCCGCCGCGTGCGCTGAAGGACCACGTTCGCTACGCGATTGACGTACGCGAACACTACTACGTCCCCGCCTTCCGGCTGATGGCCTATGCGGTCACCGGCCTCAAGACGGGCGATCCGGGTGCCACCCGGACGGTGGAGCTGCGCACGCTCGCGCAGGGCACCGGCAAGCATCTCGTGCCGTTGGATCGCATCATCGGACGGCTCGTGAACGCAAGCGGCCTGATCGGCGGCCTGCAAGCCGTCTCGCCCACCATTCTCGGCACGCTGATGGACCTGCTCATGCAGACCGACCGCCTTCACTGGCGCTCCGTACACGAGCCCGCCCTCCGACGCGAGAGCATGCCGAACTCGAGCGTCGTCTGGCGCATCGACGACGACGGCCGCCAGCGGCCGCATCTCGATGGCCATCCGCGCTCGATTCTGCTCCCGGTCGCGCCGCTTTGGTACGTCGACCCGGCTCGCGGGACCGCAGGGCCGGCCGGCGTCGAGATGGACCCGGAGGTCGCCGCCGCGATCGCTTCGGCGCCCTCGCTTACCGCGGAACAAGCCCGCCGCGCGCAGGTCGCGTTGCGCGGCATCTTCGCTTCCGCCGGTACGGATGGGCCGCAGGCCGACATCGGCGCGCGCATCGTGGACGCGGATGCGGTCCCGCTCATGTTCCTCGAAAAGCGCGATGGCGTCGCGACGGCCGAGCTGACCTTTCTTTACGGCGACATCGCCGTGCATGCAAGCGACGTCGCCAGCGAGTTCCGTTCGCTCCAACATGGCGAGACGATCGTGCGCTCGCGCCGCAAGACGTTCGAAGCCGACGCGCTCGAACGCCTCGCCGCGGTCGGCCTCATGCCGATGATCGGCACGAAGTCGCTGTTGCGCATGCCGGAGCCGGAAGAAGAGCGCTGGATCTCGTTCTTGAGCGAGGCCGCGCCGCGTCTGCGTCTCGACGGCTGGCGGATCGACGACGACCCTGAGTTCCCGTACGTGCTGCTCGAGCCGGATGACGAGTGGGACGCCGATCTCACGCAGGCCGAAGCGCGTTGGTTCGAACTCGATCTCGGCATCGACGTACAAGGTACGCGCATCCCGTTGCTGCCGATCCTGGTGGAGGTGCTCGCCGCCGGCGGCCCTGCGCCGGACGCGCAGTTCGTGGTCGCGCGTTTGCCCAACGGAGGGCATGTGGCGCTGCCGGCCGATCGGATCGCGCGGTTGCTCGCGACGCTCGGCGATCTGTTCGACGACCCGAACGCGTTCACCGAAGATGGCAAGGTCCGCGTGCCGAGCGTACGCGCCGCCGAACTCGCCGCGCTCGAGGCGACGCTCTCGGTGCATTGGGAGAACGTCCGCCCGCTTCGCGACCTGTTCGAAGCACTGCAACACGTCGAGTCGCGCCCGATCGACCTGCCCTCGAATTTCACCGCGACGTTGCGGCCGTACCAGCGCGATGGCGTGGCATGGCTGCAGGCGTTGCGCGAACACGGCTTCGGCGGCGTGCTGGCCGACGACATGGGGCTCGGCAAGACCGTGCAATTACTCGCGCACGTCGCGATCGAGAAGGCCGCCGGGCGCTTGAGCGCGCCGGTGCTCGTGGTCGCGCCGACCAGCGTGGTGCCGAACTGGCGCTCGGAGATCGCGCGCTTTACGCCGGAGCTGAAAGTCGTCTCGCTGACCGGTGCCGATCGGCTCGACCGGCTTCCCGACGTCGACGGCGCCGATATCGTGCTCACGTCGTTCGCTTTGCTGCCGCGGGATGCCGAGTATCTGCTCGAGCGCCGTTGGAGCATCGCGGTGCTCGACGAAGCGCAGAACATCAAGAACCCGCGTGCCAAGGCGGCGATGGCTTCGCGCTCGCTGCACGCCGAGCAGTGCATCGCGTTGACGGGTACGCCGATCGAGAACCATCTCGAAGAGCTGTGGTCGATCTATGCGTTCGCGGTCCCGGGATTGCTCTCGGATCGCTCGCGCTTCGCGCGGCTGTTCCGCACGCCGATCGAGAAGAAGGGCGACACCGTTCGCCGGACCGCGCTCGCCGTGCGCATTCGGCCGTTCTTGCTGCGTCGCACCAAGGAGCGCGTGGCAAGCGAACTGCCCGAGAAGACGGAAGTCATCTCGCGCGTCGAACTCGCCGGCGAGCAACGCGACCTGTACGAGACGATCCGATTGGCGATGCATAAACGCGTGCGCGACGAGGTCGGCCGCCGTGGGTTGGCTCGGAGCCGGATCGTGGTGCTGGATGCGTTGCTGAAGCTGCGTCAGGTGTGCTGCGATCCGCGGTTGCTGAAGCTGCCTGCGGCGGCCGGGGTGACGGAGTCGGCGAAGCTTGAGGCGTTGCTGGAGATGCTCGAGAGTCTGGTCGAGGATGGGCGGCGGGTGCTGCTGTTCTCGCAGTTCACGTCGATGCTGGATCTGATCAAACCGGAGCTGCATGCGCGCAATATCCAGTTCGTCGAGTTGCGCGGCGAGACGCGCGATCGCGAGACGCCGGTCATGCGGTTCCAGGCGAAGGAGGTGCCGCTGTTCCTGATCAGCCTGAAGGCCGGCGGAACGGGGCTGAATCTGACGGCCGCCGACACCGTGATCCACTACGATCCGTGGTGGAATCCCGCGGTCGAGCGTCAGGCCACCGACCGCGCGCATCGGATCGGGCAGACGCAGCATGTGTTCGTGTATAAGTTCATCGCCGAGGGAACGGTTGAGGAGCGCATCCTCGAACTTCAGGAGCGCAAGGGCGCGCTCGCCGAGTCCCTGTTCGACGAGACGGCAGCCGCGCCGTTGCGGTTGGGGATGGACGACATCGAGAACTTGTTCGCGTAACCGCTTCGGACGGCGACGCGACCCGTCATTGCGCCGGATCGCGCCGCCGAACGTCTTGCTCGAGTGAGAGCTTAGTTCCAGGACGGCGTCGGGAACAAGTAGCGTTTGAGCCACTCCTCGATCGCGACCGGGATACGTTTGCGGCGCCCCACGATCAGTTCACCGAGATGCGGCGTGGTTGCGCTTCCGGGCGGCGATCCAGCGTGAGATGGAGCATTCCGTCGGCGACGCGCGCCGAGATCCGCTCCTGATCGACGTCCTCGGGGACGGTGAACGAGCGCGAGAAGCTCCGGCGTTCGCTCTTTCCGGCGACCGTGAGGACGCCGTCTTTGAAGGTGATGTCGATCTGGTCGGGCTTGTAGCCCGGGACGGGCAC
>JALYSX010000074.1 GCA_030854585.1 Vulcanimicrobiota bacterium | reverse complement strand
CGATCCTCACAGCGTATAGGGGTCCTTGCTATAGACGGGCGTCGCACCGCCCGTCACCGTCACTGGCGTCCAGGCCACACCCGGCCGGTGATGGAGGAGGTCGAAGCGCGTTCCGTCCTTTGCGAGGTGCGCGATCCAGACCGTGTAGCGGAGCGGTTTTCCCGGAACCAGCCTTACCGGTCCGCCGCGGATAAGGATCGCGCCGCCGCTCTTGCCGTCGACCCGCAGGATGGCCGTACCGTTCGGCTCGACCGAGACCTCGCTGCCTTGATCGATGCCGATACCGTAGTACGGCGATGCACCGCGGGGGTCGTTGACGATCCTCGCGATGAACGTCACCAGGCGGCCGAAGCGGTCGCGCGCGCGGAAATGCGTGTCGGTGATCGTATGCGCGAGGGCGGGCCAGGAGAACAGATGCGTGAAGCTGATCTCCGGCATCAGCGGATCCGCCGCCGCCGGAAAGCTCTTCACCTCGTAATTGTCGTCGCCCGCGTGCAGACGATTTGCGGCGACCGAATCGTAGCCGAGGTCGCCCTGGATTGCGAGGCCGGCGCTCCCGCCGCCGACGAAGCCCTTGCGCGCGTAGACGCGTCGGACGGCCGCGAGCAACTTGCTCCCTTTCCAGCGCGCATAGTTGGATTGGTCGCCGCCCGCGAAATAGATGGCGTCGGCCATATCGACGTAGCGCGCCATCGCGTCGAGTTGCGCGCGCGGAGCGCACGGCGGGATCAGGATCTCTTCGACCCACGCGAACCGCCCGTACTTGTAGAAATCGTCGGTGTACTCGCGCGCGGACGAGGCCCGCAGCACGACGACATTTCCGGCCCGGCCGGCCTGCGAGGCTCCCATGTGCGCGCGCAACCAGCGCAGTCCAGCGACCGGCGAGCCCTGCGCACCCGATCCCTCGAGGAGCAGCCCCGGTCCGCGCAGGACGTGCGCCGTTTCTGGCACGCCGTCGGGAACGTAGACGATTGGCGTGCACGATGCGGGCGTCGCCGACGGCGGCTCGGGCGTATAGTTCTGCGCGCTCGCCGCTCCCGCAAGCAATGCCGGAGCGAGCACCAGGGTCGCGAGGATGCGGGTATAGCTCATGGTTTGAGATACCTATCGAACCAGTCCAGCCACCGACGGTAGACGTCCGCCGTACGGACCGGACCTTGAGGGAGATGACCGGTGCTCGGATAGGCGACGAAGCGCACCGGGACGCCATTGTCGCGCAGGGCATGGAAGAGCTCGTATGATTCGACGATCGGCACGCGGACGTCGTAGACGTTTCCGAGGATCAGGGTCGGCGTACGGATTGACTTGACGAACGTGATCGGTGATTGCGCGCGCCAGTTCTCTAGACCAGATCCGGCGAACGGCGGCCCGTCGAAGGCCGCCGCGTCGGCGTCGATATCGTCCGCGATCGCGTAGTCGACCACCAGGTCGTGCACGCCCGCGCCCGTCACGGCCGCCGTGAAGTCCGGATAGTGCGCGATCATCCACGACGTCATCTGCCCGCCGTAGGACCACCCCGAGACGCCGAGCCGGTTCTTGTCGACGATTCCGGCAGCGACCAGTGCGCGAACCCCCGAGATGATATCGTCGCCCGGTCCGACGCTCGCATCGTCGAAGATTGCGCGCTCGAACGCACTCCCAAGATCGCTGCTGCCCCGATAATTCGGAGCGAAGACGACGTACCCGCGCGCTGCAGCGTACTGGTAGAACGGCTCGAAGGCCGCAAGCGAGGTTTCGGCCGGGCCGCCGTGGATCCGCATCGCAAGCGGATACGCGCGATGCGAATCGTAGCCTGGCGGAAAGGTCAGCACGCCGTAGAGGCGTCCAATCGGACCGTCCCACGCGAACCGTCGAACCGCTCCCAATCGAAGCGCCGCGATCACATCGTTGACACCCGTCAGGCGGATCGGAGCGGTCGCATGCGGAGGCAACAGGTAGAGCTCCTCAGGCCGGGCCGCTTCGGTTCCGGTGAAGGCGATGGTACCGTCGCGCGCGATGCCGGCC
>JALYSX010000057.1 GCA_030854585.1 Vulcanimicrobiota bacterium | reverse complement strand
GATCGGTCAGGGCGCGCGTGTGCGGGAAGACGCCTTCTTCAAGACCGGTCAGGAAGACGTGTCCGAACTCCAGGCCCTTGGCGCCATGCATGGTCATCAAGGTGACGTAGGACGCATCCGGATCGAGCGCGTCGAGGTCGCTGATCAGCGCGACGTTGGCGAGGAAACCTTCGAGGGTCGGTTCGGCATCGTGCTCTTCGTATTCGCGAGCGACGCCGACCAGCTCTTGCAGGTTCTCGAGGCGGGCGCGTGCGTCGTGCGTCTCTTCGGACTGCAGTTCGCGGACGTAGCCGGACTCTTCCATGACCGCGGTCAGCAAGTCGCTCAGGCGAACGCCGCCGGCGCTCGCGCGCAGGCTGGCGATCAGCTCGGCGAAGCGCTCGAGTTCTTTCAGCTTCTTGGGAACGGCGCGCCGGAGCAGGTCGCCGTCGGCGGCCGCCTCTCCGAGCGGTTTCTTGGCGACGTTCGCGGCGGCGATCAGCGCGGCCAGCGTCTGCTGACCGATGCCGCGGCGCGGAACGTTGATGATGCGCTTGAACGCGATCGAATCGGACGGATTCGCGATGTAGCGCAGGTACGCGATGACGTCTTTGATCTCGGCGCGCTGGTAGAAGCCGACGCCGCCTACGACGCGGTAGGGAATGCCGTCCGCGATCAAGGCTTCTTCGAAGACGCGCGATTGGGCGTTGGTGCGATAGAGCACCAGGAAGTCGCGATAGGCCGCGCCGTCGCGCACGAGCGACTTGACGCGTTCCACAACGTAGCGGGCTTCGTCGCGTTCGGTCGTCGCGGGGAAGGCGACGATCGGATCGCCGACCGCGCGGCTGGTGAAGAGCTTCTTCTTCGCGCGCGTCTTGTTGTTCGAGATCAGCGCGTTGGCGGCGTCGAGAATCGTCTGCGTGCTACGATAGTTCTCTTCGAGCTTGAAGACGGCGGCGCCCGGGAAGTCCTTCTCGAAGCGCAGGATCATCTTGTAGTCGCTGCCGCGCCACGAGTAGATCGACTGATCGTCGTCGCCGACGACCGTCACGTTCTTATGCTTGTCGCCGAGCAGGCGGATCAAGCGGTACTGCGCTTGGTTGACGTCTTGATACTCGTCGACCAGGACGTACTGGAACTTCTCCTGGTACTTGGTGCGCGTCGGCTTGTCTTTTTCGAGCAGGTCGATCGTGCGCACGATCAGATCATCGAAGTCGAGGCTGTTCGACTCGGCCAGGCGGCGCTCGTACTCGGCGTAGACGTTGCCGATCTTCTCGCCCAAGAACGAGGTCGTCTTCTCGTGGAACTGCTCCGGCCAGATCAGCGCGTTCTTGGCCTTCGAGATCTCGCTCAGGCAGGCGCCCGGCGCGAGCTGACGCTCGTCGTAGTCGAGATCTTCGAGGATGTCTTTGATGACCGAGCGTTGGTCCGCATCGTCGATGATGACGAAGTTGGAACCGATGCCGATCTTGGATCCGTCGCGGCGCAGCATGCGCACGCACATCGAGTGGAACGTGCCGACCCACAGGTCGCGCGCGGCCGCACCGACCATCCGTTCGAGGCGCGCCTTCATCTCGCCGGCGGCCTTATTGGTGAACGTCACCGCCAGGATGCGGTCGGGGCTCACGCCGTTTTCGAGCAGGGTCGCGATGCGGTGCGTGAGCACGCGCGTCTTGCCGCTACCGGCTCCTGCGAAAATCAGACAAGGGCCGTCGGTGTTGGCGACGGCCGCGGATTGTACGTCGTTGAGGTGCTCGGTGGCAAGGATCATTTCGCCTAGGTATTCGCCGTCGGGGCGAAAACGGCCTCGGACGCGGCCGATGGCTACTTTGCGACGCGGAGTGCGGCGGTTTCGCGTTCGGCCAGGGAGTACGCGCCGGCCAGAAACGCCAGGGTCGACTCGGCACCCATGTTGAGGTTGACGCCGGATTCGTCCAGGCCGTCGCAGCAACCGCCGCCGCGCGCGAGGAGCATCGTCCGCGAGTTCCGCCCGTAGAACCATTCGAGGCCGACGTGGGCGAGCGCCGTATATGCCGGGTCGCCGGTCGCGTCGAAGGCGGCCAGCGCGGCGTCGATCAAGCCGTTTGCCTCGAGCGGCTGCTGGGCGTAGCGCGCGCGGTTCCCGCCCCGGAAATACCAGCCGTCGTTGCCGATCGGGACGTAGATGCCGTTCTCGACCGTCGTCTTGGTATAGAAGGCGAAGGCTCGAAGCCCGATCGCGATCGACTCGTCGTCGCGCAACGCCACGCCGGCGCGGATCAACGCCTCGGCCAAGCGGGCGTTGTCGTAGGTCATGAAATCTTCGAACCACTCCCAGCCCTCGCCGCGCGTGGCGAGGTAGGC
>JALYSX010000018.1 GCA_030854585.1 Vulcanimicrobiota bacterium | reverse complement strand
GGCAAAGAATACCAGGCGCTCGATCACGATGGCTACCGTGACGATCGAGAGGACCAGCAGGACCCACATGTCCCAGCCGCCCTTTTGCATTAGATCTGTGAATCCCTGAAACACTTCTTCCGACCCCTCCCTTTTACGGGAACTTTAGTGCGCTAGACAAGAAAAACCGGGGGATTTCCGCCGCCCGTGAAGGCGGACCATTGGCCCACCCTCGCGGAAAGTCCTGGTCGCGCGGAGACCCCTCCGCGCCCTCCTACTTGATGTTGGTTTTCACGAACTGCTCGATGGACAATGCGAGCGCTTCGTTTCCGGCCTTCCGGGCTGCGGCGATGGCTTTATTCGCATACGACGTGGCACTCGCCTTATCTGCATCCTTGTGCGTGACCGTGACGAACAACCCCGTGTACGCGACCGCTTCGGCGTAGTTGGCAATGGCGTCGTCGGGATCGACCGCGATCGCCTTGTCCGCGTAGCTTTTGATCTTGGTGTAGTCCGGTTTGGCCACCGATGACAGGGTGAACGCGGCTTCGGCGTCTGCCGTGACGGCAACGGCCGGATCGCCTGCGGCGGCGGCCTGGTCGTAGAGCTTGACGGCGGCGTCGTAGGCCTTAGCCGTCCGCTGATCGCGGGCTTGTTGGAGCAGCGCCGAGCCGATTACGCGACTCGGGACCGTCGAGGTCGGATCCAGCCGTTTGATCTCGGTCGCAATGGCGGTGGCATTGGCCACGTCGCCGGTCTTCTGGTAGGCGGTCATCAGCGCGGTGTCGAGATTGATCTTCGATTTGAGGTCGGTGCCCTTGTCGCCGAACGCCGCATCGCGCGCCGCTTTGAGCGGGATCACCGCATCGGCCGGCTTGCCCGAGTTGAGCAGGGCGACGCCGAGCGCGAACTGCGAGTTCGGGCTGTGGTCGAGCGCAAAGCCCTTCTGCGCGTAACTGAGCGCCAGATTCGGGTTGCTGACGGCCAGGCTGACCGCAGCGTTCGCGAACGCGTGGGCGGCGACCGCGACGTAGCGCTTATCGAGCGGCGAGACGCCGGCGAAGGCGGCCGCCGAACCCGGATTGTCGCCGGTATAGTAGTCGGCCAGGCCGAGCAGCGTGCGCCCCTGGATGTCGCCCGGATTGCCCAACACGTACATCGACGCCCTGGACTTCGCAAGCGCGTAGTTGCCCGAGCGAATCAGGGTCCGGATCGGGCCGAGCGCGCCGCTATCGCTCTCGCCCGCCAGCTGTTTGCCGTTGAACTTGAGCGTGTAATCGTAGAACGAGACGACGGCCTTCTTCCCGCGGCGGGCTGGCCTGTAGGTGGCGCTGTTGGCGATCTCGGTCGCGGCCGCGTTGTTGCCCGCATTGGTCGAACGGATGATCTTCGTGACCTTATGCGTCCCGTCGGCGTTGACCTGAACCTGAAGAACGACGACGCCGGTACCGACGATCGCCTCCGTGGTGGTACCCGCGCTCAGGCGTCTCGCCGGCGTGTACTCGCTCGTGTATTGAGCGTGAGCGGGCGCGAACGAAAGGGCGAACGCGACGATGCCGGCCGCAATGGCGACCCGGGAACTGCGATTCATCTGATACCTCGTGGACGAGTGCATGTAATACAATGAACGTTATCTATACCCGAATCGGCACAAGATCGACGGTGGGCAAGCGCTTGCCTACCGATTCGGACACCTTAGGAAGGCGCGCCATCAATCTGGCGAACTGCTCGAATGTAAGCGATTGGGGACCGTCCGAGACGGCACTTGCCGGCTCGGGATGGACTTCTACCAGCAGACCGTCTGAGCCCGCCGCAATCGCCGCCAAGGCCATCGGTTCCACCAAGCGCGCGACGCCGGTGCCGTGTGACGGGTCGACCACGACGGGCAGATGGGTCAGCTCCCGAAGGACCGGGACCACTGCCAGGTCGAGCAGATTGCGCGTTACCGGATCGAACGAACGTACGCCGCGCTCGCAAAGCACGACCTGGCCGTTTCCCGTCAGGAGCAGATACTCTGCGGCCATAAGCCATTCTTCGACGGTCGCGGCCGGCCCGCGCTTGAGCAGAACCGGCTTGCCGGACTCGCCCGCGGCGCGGAGCAACGGGAAGTTCTGCATATTGCGCGCCCCGATCTGGAGCATGTCGGCGTACCCTGCGACCAAGCCGACCTCGCGCGGATCCAGGACCTCGGTGACGATGGCCAGGCCGTTCCGATCGCCGGCGGCGCGGAGCAGCTCGAGCCCGGCACGGCCCAGTCCTTGGAACGTATACGGCGATGTGCGGGGCTTGAACGCGCCGCCGCGGAGTATGTTCGCGCCGGCACGCGCGACGGCGGCGGCGGTGGCATCGATCTGTTCGCGGGACTCGACCGCGCATGGGCCGGCCGCGATCGCCAGCGTCGCATCGCCGAAGGTCGCACCTCCGCGCAGACGCACGATGGTGCGCTCCGGGCGAGCGTCCCGACGGACGAGTCGGTAGCCTTGGCTCACGCCACCGGTTCCGGGTCGGTCGCCGCCTGCAGGGCCGCAACCTCACGCGGAGAGAGTGGTCGGCTCAGGCCCGGCGGAAGCGTGCCCATCTTGAGCGGACCGAAGCTCGTCCGTTCGAGGGCGAGCACCGGATGGCCGAGCGCTTCGAACATCTTGCGCACCTGGCGATTGCGGCCTTCGTGCAGCGAGATATCGACGACGCTGTTGTACGCGCGCGTCGCGATCACGGCGAGTTGCGCGCCGGCCGCCCGGAAGTCGGAGGTGCGCACACCTTCGAGGATCTTCTTCACGTCGGTTTGCAAGAGTTTGCCCTTGACGACGGCGCGATAGGTCTTCTCCACGCCATAGCTCGGATGGAGCAGCCGGTTCGCAAGATCGCCGTCGTCGGTCATCAGCAGGACGCCGGACGAATCGTAGTCGAGACGACCGACCGGAACGACGCGCGGCGTACCTTTCGGGATCAGTTCGGCGATGGTGCGGCGCCCTTCGGGATCGCTCATCGTCGTCATCATGCCGATCGGCTTGTGCACGAGCAGATAGGTAAAATGCTTGGCCGGCATCACACGCTTGTGATCGACCTCGACCTCCGCACCGTCCGACACGATAGTGCCGAGCTCTTTCACGACCTTGCCGTCGATCCGGACGCGCCCGCGCACGATCAGCTCTTCGACCGCCCGCCTCGACGCCACGCCGGCATGCGCGAGGTATTTGTTGAGTCGCATCGTCATCGTTAGAGACGCCCTTCCAGACGCTTTCGCTGCGTCTCGAAGGATCGTTTGCTCTTAGTTGTCGCCGCCGCCGCCGCGCATGTTGAGCGCGTCTTTGGTGACGCTCTGCAAGAACTCTTCGTTCGTGCGCGTCTGCGCCATCTTGCCGAGGATCATCTCGGTGATGTCGCCCGTGTTGAGGGCCGCGCTGACGCGACGGAGCATCCATATCTTGCGCATCTCGTCGGGCGAGAGGAGCAGTTCTTCGTGACGCGTTCCCGAGCGTTTGATGTCGACGGCCGGGAAGACGCGCGACTCCGCGAGTTTGCGCGTGAGGTTGAGTTCCATGTTGCCGGTGCCCTTGAACTCTTCGAAGATGATGTCGTCCATCTTCGAGCCGGTCTCGATCAACGCGGTCGCGATGATCGTGAGTGATCCGCCTTCTTCGATCTTGCGCGCCGCACCGAAGAAACGCTTCGGCTTATGTAGCGACGCCGTATCGAGACCGCCCGAGAGCGTCCGGCCGGAGTTCGGGATGACCTGATTGTAGGCGCGCGCGAGACGGGTGATCGAGTCGAGCAGGATCACGACGTCCTTGCCGAGTTCGACCAGACGCTTGGCGCGTTCCATCGCGAGTTCGGAGACGGCCGTGTGGTTCTCGGGATGCTCGTCGAACGTCGAAGCGACGACTTCTCCGTCGATCGTGCGACGCATATCCGTGACTTCTTCCGGACGCTCGTCGACGAGCAGCGCGATGATGTGCGCTTCCGGATGATTGATCGTGATCGCGTTCGCGATGTTCTTGAGCAGCGTCGTCTTACCGGCCTTCGGCGGCGAGACGATCAGCGCGCGCTGACCCTTGCCGATCGGGCAGAACAGGTCGATGACGCGGGTCGAGAGCTGGGTGGAGCGGACTTCGAGGTTGAAGCGCTCCATTGGATAGATCGGCGTGCCTTTTTCGAAGTTGCGGCGTCCCCGGATCTTGTCCGGGTCTAGATCGTTGATCTTGTCGACGCGGATCAACCCGTAGAACTTCTCGCCCTCTTTGGGGCGACGGACCTGGCCTTCGACCAAGTCGCCGCGGCGCAGTTCGAAGCGACGGATCTGCGACTGGCTGACGTAGATGTCGTCGGGGCCGAGGATGTACCCCTCGCGACGCAAGAAGCCGTAGCCTTCCGGAAGCATGTCCAGAATGCCGCTAGCCATCTCGAGGCCCGAGCGCTGCTGCTGCGCGTGCAGGATCAGCGTGACGATCTCGTCTTTCTTGACCTTGGGCGGCGAGGCGATCTCGATCTCGAAACCCATGGCGATCTCGACCAACTCGCTCTTCGTCTTCTCTTCGAGATCGGCGGCGGTCAGCATCGGCGGACCGACGGGTTCGGTCTGCGGAAGATCGTGGTGCTGATGTTGTTGTTGATTGTTTCCAAAGGGTTGACGGCGGCGCGCGCGACGGCGGCGGCCTCCACCCTGCTGCCCGTTGTTATTCGGGCGATGTTCGGTTTGCAGCGGAGTGTCTCTCTCGTAGAGTCGGACCCGTCATCTTCACAATAATACGACGCAAGAGGCGAGGCTGCCAACTTCGCGGCGGTGACGAGTACGAGGGGGATGTCCAGGCGATGGTAGCACACGCGCCCTTCGTAATCAAGGCGAGAGCGAGCGTGGACCGCTCAAATAGGGGCTCCCGGCCAGATAGAAGCGCAGGGGCCGATCCGTGGCCTTGGAGATGCCGATTCGCACGGAGCTCCCGACCCGGGCGGGACCGGCGAAGGCCAGATCGACCGGTCCGGCCGGGTCGAACCGCGCACCGTCGAGGGCAGCGTCGATACCGAGAGCGGAGCAGAGCCGGCCCGGGCCCCGGCAGAGGTCGCGACGGAGCGTCGTGCCGCGGCGTCGTTCCATCAGCTCGAGCCCTTCGAGCGGTTCCAGCGCCCGCACCAAGATGGCCGCGCCCACGCCGGCCGGTTCGCTCGTTATATTGAAACACCACGACGTACCGTAGATCCGGTAGACGTAGGCGCGGAGCGGTTCCAAGAACATGGAGGCGTTACGAACGCGCAATCCCGCAAACGCATGGCTCGCGGAATCGCCGGGCGGATAGGCCTCGACCTCGACGATACGTCCGCCGGCAACGCCCTCGGGCGTCCTCCGGCGAAGCGTCGCGCCGATCAGCGCGCGGGCCAGGGCCACGGTTTCGATGGGGGCGTCAGGCGGCGATGTGGAGAGCGACCTCGGCACGCGCGCGCCCGCTCAGATCTTCGTTAACCGTCGAGACGACGTCGCACTCGCTGAACTGGTTGATCGCACAACCGAGCCGGATATAGGGTAGCGTGAGCGGTTGCGGTAGGGTGCGGCGCTCCGAGAGATCGTGCACCAGTTCGGCGTCGGGAACGGCAAAGCGGACGCGGCGGACCTTGCGCTCGCGCAACGCGGCGGCAACCGCGGCGACGGCGGCATAGCCGACTTCGCGGTCGGAGAGGCCGGCATAGCGACGGACGCGGAACGGAACCCGCAGCAAGGCGGGAGTCGTGCGGGCCGGGGTTTCGATAGAAGCGTAGGCGACACCGATACCCGCATCGTCGGCGGCGTATCCGACGGTGGCTTGAATCATGGGAGCGGCTTTGCGTGTGCTCATGTCAACCTCATACCCATCATACATCGAACATACGTTCGATGTCAATGTCAGGGAGATCAGTTCGGCGGCGACCAGAGGCTCCGATAAAGGGTGAGCATCCGTTCCGTCTGCCCGTCGATCGAAAAGCGCCCGGCGCTCCGGCGGGCCCGTTCGCCTTCGGCCGGATCGGGCTCGATCGGGACGCTCTCGAAAGCGCGCGCGAAGGCCTCGGCCGTCGGCTCGACCACCTTGCCTGCACCACCCAAAACGTCGCGGTTCGGTGGCGCGTCGGCCGCGATCACCATGGCGCCAGCGCCGAGCGCTTCGGCCTGCACCAGGCCTTGCGTCTCGGTCGTACTCGGAAAGACGAACGCGTCGCACGAGGCGTAGAGATCCGGCAGCGCGTCTCGTTCGATCGCACCCAGGAACGTCGTCCGGTCGCCGATCCCGAGGCTCGTCGCAAGGCCGATCAGGGCAGCCCGTTCCGGCCCGTCGCCGCCGATCACCAGATGTAGATCCGTCGGGCTGCGCGCGAGCGCGTGGAGCAGCAGGTCGATGTTCTTCTCCCGGCCCAGGCGTGAGACGAAGAACAGCATCCGGCCGGCGCCTGCGCCGACCCGCTCGCGCAAGGCCTGATCGCGTTTCCCGTCGGCGAACTTCTGCAGATCGATGCCGGTCGGGATGATCTCGATCCGAGCCTCGACGCCCAGTTCGCGCAGCCGCTGGCCCATCGCCAAGGTCGGGACCACGACCGCGTCGGTCAGATCGGCGAAGGTCCGGGTCAGGGTCTCGGCCGCCAACCGGGTGGTGGTCTCGTCGAAGGGCACGTAATGGGCGTACTCTTCGAGCTTCGTATGATACGTGTAGACGAACGGGATGTTGTAGCGGCGCGCGTAGCGCAGGCCCATCCAGCCCGTGATGAACGGCGAATGCGCGTGGATCACGGAGAGGCGCTTGATGACTCCTTGGACGTTGCGCCGGCGGACCAAGGGCAGCGTCAGCCGGTACGGCGTATCGGGCAGCGGCAGTGAGGGCATCCGGAAGACCGGGCCGTCGGCTTCTTCATAGCCCGGAACCTTGGGGGTGAAGCAGTAGACCTCGTGGCCACGTGCGCGTAGCCCACCGGCCAGGGCGTCGACCGAGGCGACGACCCCATTGACGACGGGGCGATAGACCTCCGTAAAGAAGCCGACCCGCAAGTTCTGCACCGCCCTCGGGTTCTTGGAGAAGGCGGCCTCGCCTCCACTGTCAAAAAAAGGCTTCACCTGCCAGAAGTACGACATTTGGCATATGGCCTGGCTCGCAGGCCCATGATATAGTGCCCCAGTTGCTGGACCGCCCCGCGAGCGGTCCCTTCGGTACGCCGCCGGGAGCGGCTACCTGACTGCAATCGAATCCCGCT
>JALYSX010000014.1 GCA_030854585.1 Vulcanimicrobiota bacterium | reverse complement strand
ACACCGCCGATCAATCCGCTCGGCGATCTCTTCAAGACGCAGGTCTGGGACTTGGCTCGCTACCTGGGCGTCCCAGGCGCATTGATCGACAAGGCGCCGAGCGCCGATCTCGAAGCGGGCCAGACCGACGAAGGCGATCTCGGTATCACCTATGCCAAGGCCGACGCGATCCTACGCGTAATGCTGACGGGCTACAACGATGCCCAACTCGTCCATCGCGGCTTCGGCGCAACGGACGTCGCGATCGTGCGCCGGCGCGTCGACTCGACGCATTGGAAGCGCCATCTGCCCACGACGGCGATGTTGAGCGACACGGCCATCAACGAATTCTACCTCCGCCCGGTAGACTTCTAGCAGGCGACACCGTGAACGTCGAACTGCTGGGTATCGGGACGGAACTACTGCTCGGCCAACTCGTCGATACGAACACGGCCTACGTCGCCTCGCACCTCGCCGACGTCGGCGTCAACATCTTCGCCTGTCATGCGGTCGGCGACAATCGCGAGCGGATCGCCGAGGCGATGAGCGCGTCGCTCGAACGCGCCGACGGCGTGGTGACGACCGGCGGACTCGGTCCGACCGTCGACGATCTGACGCGTGAATCGGCCTGCGACGCGCTCGGGCTCGTCGCGGTCCGCGACGAGCGGCTGGTCGCATGGCTCTACGAACGGTTCGCGACGCTCGGCCTGGAGATGCGCGAGAACAATCTCAAGCAGGCCGACATCCCCGCCGGCGCGTTCGTGCTCGAGAACCCGAACGGCAGCGCCCCTGGTTTCGTCGCCTTCGACGCACGCGGCAAGTTCGTCGCGAGCATGCCCGGCGTACCGTACGAGATGAAGGCGATGCTGACCGAACGGCTGATCCCGTATCTACGCGAGCGCTACGATCTGCGCGAGCGGATCACGACCCGGATCGTCCATACGGTCGGCATCACGGAGTCCGAGATCGATCATCGGATCGCCGACCTGTTCGCGTCGCTCGAGAACCCGAAGCTCGCGGTGCTCGCACACGCGTATCGCTGCGACGTCAAGATCATGGCGAAGGCGGCGTCGACCGAAGCAGCCGAGGCGTCGATCGCGCCGGTGCAGGCCGAGATCGAACGACGGCTCGACGGCTTCATCTATGGCCTCGACGACGAGACGCTCCCGAGCGCCGTTCACCGGATGCTGCAGGCTCGCGGACAGACCCTCTCGGTCGCGGAGTCGTGCACGGGCGGCCGGATCGCGGCGGAACTGACCTCGACGCCGGGGTCGTCCAAGAGTTTCCTCGGGGCGATCGTGGCGTATGATAATGCGGTGAAAATTGCCGAACTGGACGTGCCTTCCGGCATCCTTTCGGCGACTGGCGCCGTTAGTGCGGAGACGGCTTGCGCGATGGCCCTCGGGGTACGGGCTCGCTTGAAGACGGATATCGGCTTCGCGACGACCGGGATCGCCGGACCCGACGGCGGATCGGCGGAGAAACCGGTCGGGCTCGTATGGTTCGGACTCGCCCAGGCGGACGGCTCGGTCCGGGCCGAACGGATGGATTTCCCTGGCGACCGTGGGATCGTGCAAACGCGCGCTACCACGTTTGCACTCGGGTTACTATGGAAGCGGTTGAAGCGACTGGAGGCTGAGTGAACGCTCGAAGACTTCGCACAATGCTCGCAGGCGCTGCGCTCGTAGCGTTCGCGGTCGCGTGCGGCGGTGGCGGAGGATCGAGTTCCGGAGGCGGGGGCGGTGGCGTCATCATCGTCCCGACTTCCACTCCGACTCCGACGCCGAGCCCGACGCCTGCGAGCGGATCAGGATTGCCGGCGAGCCAATCGGCATGCACGTTTAACAGCGCGAGTGCGCAGAACGTGGCCGTCGCCGTGCCTTCTGCGATGGTGCGCCGTGCGATTGCGCAGGCGCCGGCCGGTCCGCGCTACGTCCCGGGCGTCCTAGAAGTCATGCACGCCGGGAACGAAGGCCTGACCATCGAGCACGTCGAGCCCGGCACGGAGGATGCGGCCGTGACGACGCTGCGTGGGAAGCCGGGAGTCACCGGCGTCGCGCGTGCGATCTATCGGCACCTCGAGACCGCGAGCGTCTACGCTCCGAACGATCAATATTGGAGCCACGCAGGCACCGGAGCCCCGCCGTTCTACCAGACCGATGCGCAGGGTGGTCAGTGGGACATGCATCTGATCTGCGTCGCGCGCGCGTGGGGCTATTCACAGGCGGCCGGCAATACCTTCGGCGTCGCTCCCGGCGTCCTCGCGGATAACGTCAAGATCGCGATCATCGACACGGGCGTGGACACGACGCATCCGGATCTCGCGGGCAAGGTCGTTTATCAAGCCACCTACGTCGGCGGCTTCCAAGGCAATACCGTTCACGATAATAACGGCCACGGCACGAACGTTGCCGGCATTGCAGCGGGAGCGACGAACAACGCATTCGGATTCGTCGGCGCGGGATTCAACGCTCAGATCATGGCCTACCGCGTCTTCGCCGATCCGGCGCCGGGTTGCACCGGGACCGCGTGTGAGACGAGCGCGTCGACCGCCGACATCGATCTTGCGATCAACGATGCGGTCGCACGCGGCGCAAAGGTCATCAGCCTGAGTCTGGGCTCGGCTCCGAGCGGAACGTGCGCGACCGACCCCGGCGAAGCGCCGGAACGGACGGTGATCGCAAACGCGGTCAACGCAGGCGTCGTCGTCGTCGCGGCCGCGGGCAACGAAAGCAACCCCAAACTGGACTGCCCAGGCGGCGACGCCGGTGTGATCGCCGTCGGCGCATCGAACCTGACCGATACCGGAATCGGGACCGCCGTTACGGGCGAACACATCGCCTCGTACTCCAACTACGACGCCACCAGCCCGAACGCGTGGGGCGTCACCGCTCCGGGCGGCGATCCGTCCGGGAGTTCCGATGCCGACTTCTATCACTGGATCGAAGGTATGTGGACCAGCACCGCGGCGGATGGGTCGAGCACGACCGCCTGCGCGGCCGATATCTTCGGCGAGAGCGGTAACTGCCGGATCCTGATCGCGGGCACCTCGCAGGCGACCCCGCACGTCTCCGGCATCGTAGCCCTGATGCTCGGGGCCCACCCCGGTCTCGCGCCGGCGCTGGTCGGGCAGTATCTCTGCTCGACGGCTTTGAATATCGGTGATTCGAAGCAAGGTTGCGGCCGGGTCGATGCCTACCGCGCGGTCGCACGCGCGCTCGGCGACGCCACTGTCCCGTAGATCCAAGGAGGCCCATGCACGGTCAGGTCTTCGAGTATCGCCTCATCGCCGAGGCGATTCCGCAGATCGTCTGGATATCGAACGCCGATGGCTCGGCGGAGTATTTCAATGCGCGCTGGTTCGAATACACCGGCCTACATCCGGACGACTGCGTCGGCGACGGCTGGGCCCGGGCCGTTCACCCGAACGACCTCGCATCCGCACTCCTGGCGCGCGAGGGAACCCTCGACAGCGGCGAGATGTTCGACACCGAGTTCCGTCTGCTCGGTGCGAACGGTGAGTATCGCTGGTTCCTCGTGCGCGCGCTGCCGATGCGTACCCCGACCGGCGATATCTCGGCGTGGATGGGAACCTGCACGGATATCGAGCAGCAGAAGCGGGCCGAACTCCAGTTGCGCTTCCTCCTAGCAGCCGGACGCGGGCTGGCCGCCTCGCTCGAACCGGCCCGGCTCGCGCGCGATCTAGCGCAGTTGATCGTGCCGCAGATGGCTGACTACTGCCAGATCTTCGGGCTGGCGGACGGCGAGTTCGACGCACTGGCGATCGTCCATAGGGATCCGACCCAGACCCCGGTCCTGCATGAGATCGACGATCGCTTTCCGCTTTCGCCCCAAGCGCCGGCGATCCACTATCTGTTCGAGAAACGCGAACCGATCGTGGTTCCGGACGTCACGCCGGCCATCCGGCAACTGAGTTCGCGCGGTGCCGACCATCTCGCGTTGCTGGAGAAGGTCGGTGCGGTCTCGTCCATCGTCGTTCCGCTGGTCGCGGGCGACGTGCCGTGCGGTCTGCTCTCGATGGTCCATGCCGAATCGGGACGACACTACGGTGCCGACGACATCGGTCTGGCGCGCGAGATCGGCGCTCGCTTGGCGGCGGCGCTCTCGAATGCGACCCGCTTCAAGCGCGAGCAGCGCGTCGCCGACACGCTCCAAGACGCGATGCTCCCGAACGACATGCCGACGATTCAGGGTGCGCGCCTGCATCAGAACTATCAACCCGGTGAGAGCGATCTGCAGGTCGGTGGCGATTGGTACGACGCGTTCGCCCTGCCGGACGGCACCATCGGTATCTCGATCGGCGACGTCACCGGCCATGGACTCGCAGCCGCCGTGGTGATGGGCGAAGTGCGCCAGGCCATCCGTTCGGCCGCGATCGAACTCTTCGAGCCGACCGCCGTGCTCGATCACGCGGATCGCGCCTTACGGCTTGCGCGTCCCGCCGCGATCGCGACTGCGGGTTTCGGCATCTACAATCCGGCTACGCGCGCGCTCCGCTACGCGCAGGGCGGACATCCTCTCCCGTTGATCGCCAGGCCTGACGGCAGTATCGAGGCCTTGCGCGCCGAGGGACTCCCACTCGGAATGCGCGATCTCGGAACGGGAACGCAGACCGACGTCGTGCTCGAACACGGCACGCTGCTCGCGCTCTACACCGACGGGCTGGTCGAGTTCGAGCGCAATGCAGAAGACGGCGAACGCGCGCTGCGGCAAGCCCTTCGCGCCGAGCGCGCCGATCCGAGCGCCAATCCCGCTCTCGGTATCTATCGTCGGGTCATCGGCCGCCATCGCGTCCACGACGACGCCGCGATCCTCACGTTGCAGATCGAGTAGCCGCCCCTGCAAGCTCAGCTAATATCCAACCGCCGACAGGACGCGCTGCGTTTCTACCGCCTCTGCGAACGTCGGTAGCAGGCTGGAACCGGTCTCGATCTGGGCGATCCACTCGTCGTAGAGTTCCATGAGCATCGGGACGTGCGGGTTGACGGCTTTGAAGCGGGCGTATTTCGAGGGCTTGCAGTCGAGTTCGTTCGTCTCTTCGTCGTCGATGCTGAAGAGCTCGAGGTCCATCAAGCCGGTGCCGCTGGCGAT
>JALYSX010000408.1 GCA_030854585.1 Vulcanimicrobiota bacterium | reverse complement strand
GGATGGATGACGGAGATCCCACCGCCGGATTCGTTTGGAGAACACGATGGCTCCTGAGCGCAGGGCGGCCTTTGAGCTTGGTGCGGCCTTCCATATGCTAGCCGGCCTTTGATGCTGAAGAGCCAATTTAGCCCAGACTCTCAAGAGGAGATGTTTTCAGTATATCGGGGAAGCGGCCGCGTGAAGGCAAAGGCGCGCGGCGGGACCTGCGCGCCGCGCTGCAACTCCGCCTCTTCTAACGCCCATTGACCGACTTAGGCGAACATGTAATTAGAGCTCTGCAGCACAGCTCGTCTCGTTATTCGATGGTCGGGACCATACGTGCTCGATAACGGGGCGAAGGTTTCGCCCTTTTCGCACAAGCCGTTCCCCCCTGAGCACCTGCTGATCGGAGACAACGAGTGAATTGACCGTCAGGCGGAGCCTTTTCTCGCGCGCGCGACAGGCGGCGAAGGCGGCGTAAGGGCTCGGGTGGCCGGGATTTGACCGGGATGTTGACCTTGGGATGGCAAAAACTAGACCACCGGGACCCGCGAGTTAGTGCTATCGGAATGCGAGCGAGCGGACGTTCGTCGACCTTCGCGAACGGAGCGCTTACGTGAGCGAGAAACCGACGGACCGTATCGACTGGGAAGACGCGAGCACCGTGATTACGGCCGGGTCGAGCGATGCCTACCAAGCGGCTTGGTATTTGACGGGCAACAGGCTCGGGCCGCTGATGCGCTCGGCGCGATACGGGCCGATCGTCTTGGGTGTGGTTCTCGCCTGCATCGTCGCGGCGATCGTGCTGTTCACCCCCTCTGCCGAATCGCACTTCATCTACACGGACTTCTGATGGCCGATCGCGTTGCGCTCGTGCGAGCGCGCTGGTGGTTGTGCATCCCCACGACGTTCGTCATACTGGCACTCGTCGATGTGGCGATCGCACTCTTCTGGCACCCGAACCCGTCGCGTTTGCCCGAGCAGTTCTCCGCCTCTTACCTCGAGCGATACGTCGATCTGGAGCGGGGGAGACACCCGGTCGTCTTCCTCGGCGACTCGGTATTGTGGGGATACAGACTCCCGGCCGGAGATGTTGCCGCCGAACTCATCGCGCGCGACGTCGGCCCGGTTCCGGTACTCAATCTCAGTTACGAGGGGGGTAGCAGCGCCAACAGCTATTTCGTCCTCCGCTACCTGCTTTCGCGCGGCATCGTGCCGCGCGCGATCGTCCTGGGCATCAATAGCAAAGTCACCAACGTAGCGGATAGTGCGTATCGCCGGCTCCAACCGTCCGTTGAGACCGCTGTTCTGCCTCTTCTCTCGGCGTCGGACCGACACGTGCTCGATCTCTCGAGCAAGGACGATCTCCCGGCGCGTCTCGACCGAATGGTCGCGGATCTCTGGACGCTCTATCGCTACCGCACGGACTTACGCGAGCAGTTCTTCGGAACCGACGACGCGTCGCTCGCCGTACGTGATGAGGTGCGGCGACTCACGGGTTCGGCTCGGCTGGAGGCGCTGGCGCACAGCCCGACCGCGGATAAATTCCTCGGCACATACGATCTCAGCCCGATCGCGGCGGATAACGTCGATGCCATCTACCTGCGTAAGCTCGCGGCGCTGATCGAACGCGAACGTATCCCGGCGGTGGCGTTCCTAACGCCGGCCAATCACGCGTTGCTCCACGACTACATCGACGATCCCGCATACGCCGCGAATGTGGCCGCCCTCGCAAGGATGATACGCAGACCGGGAACGACCGTCCTCGATCTGGACCGCGCGATCCCGGCGGCGGAGTTCATCGACAACGATCACTTGACCGAGGCCGGAAACCGTAGACTCGCGGCTCTGCTTCTCCCTGCGGTGCGGAAGGCAGTCGAACGGTGATCTTCAATTCGTGGCTGTTCGGACTCTTCGGCGTCATCGTTTACCTGCTCTATTGGTTTGCGATCCCGCGCAATTGGCGTCCCGCATTCCTCATGCTCGCCGGCCTAATCTTCTATGCCGCCTCGATCCCCGCATACACCATCCTGATCGTCGCTCTGGGCGCCGTAACCTACGGAGTGGGACGCTGGCTACTCGCGCTACGCCCGGATGCGACCGTTGCCCGGCGATGGGCGTTGACCGTCGGCGTGGTAGCCTGCGTCGGTGTGCTGGCGTTCTTCAAATACACGAAGCTGTTCGCCGGCACGTTCGAGGGTCTCTGCAAGCACGGCTGCACGCACGTATTGCCGGACATCATCGTCCCGCTCGCCATCTCGTTCTTCACGTTCGAGTACGTGCACGTCTTGGTGGACGTCTACAAAGGCAAGATCACCGCTCTCGGTGCCCGCGACTTCTGGCTCTTCTCGCTCTTCTTCCCGACGATGGTCGCCGGGCCGATCAAACGCTACCAGAACTTCGTCCCGCAGATCGAGACGATGCTGGCCCGCCGTCGCATAGACCCGATCCTTTTCGCAACGGGCGTCTTCCGCATCGCGCTGGGACTTGCCAAGAAAGCGATTGTCGCCGATTCGATGAATCCGCTCGTCGCACCGCTCCTCGCACCCGGGCCGACCTTTACGCACGCCGACTACTGGATCGGCGCGCTCGCGTATGCGGTAAAGATCTACTTCGACTTCAGCGGGTACTCGGATATCGCCATCGGATGCGCGCTACTGCTCGGATTCGAGATATTGGAAAATTTCGACCGCCCATACTGGAGCGGCAACATCTCGATATTCTGGCGGCGCTGGCACATTAGCCTCAGTTCCTGGATCCGCGATTACGTCTTCATTCCGCTCGGCGGCTCGCGTCGTGGCAAGGTCGTCGCGCTGATCAATCTAACGTTCGTGATGGCCGTTGCCGGCCCGTGGCACGGGGCAGCCTGGCATTTCGTTGCCTGGGGTCTCTGGCACGGTACGGGTCTGGGCTTGCATCGGGTCTGGGAGCTGACGATT
>JALYSX010000404.1 GCA_030854585.1 Vulcanimicrobiota bacterium | reverse complement strand
GGCTCCAACTGCTCGATCCGGTGACGACCGTGAGGACGCCCCGCTCGAGCTTGAACGGCCGCGAGTGGGCGGCCACGCCGTCGCCGACCAGCTCCGCCCAGCGGCTGCCGAGCGTCAGGATCGGATCGGCCGGCGCGCCCGCAACCGGCGACCAGCCGACCAGCGACTCTTGAAGCGATTTCACGCGGCCGGTGTCAGGGTGGCGGCCCGCACGTGCCAGGTCTTGGCTCCGCCCAGACGCGCCGGGAGGTGGGTGGCGGTCACGAAGGCCTGTTCGAACTCGCCGACCCCGTCCAGGAACGCATCCGCTCGCTGCTCGTCCAGTTCGGAGAGCACGTCGTCGAGCAGCAAGAGCGGCGCCTCGCCGGTCCGGTCGCGCATGACGCTGTATTCGGCGACCTTGAGCGCGAGCACCGCCGTCCTGTGCTGGCCTTGCGAGCCGTAGGCCGCCAGCGATTCGCCGTCCAGGCCGAGCGCCAGATCGTCGCGATGCGGACCGACCAACGCGACCTTGCGTGCCCGCTCGGCATCCGCGCGTTCGCGCAATCGGGTCGCGAACGCTGCGGCAACCCCGTCGAGCGTCGGGACCTCGAACGGCACGTCGGGCGCGTAGCGCACCTCGAGCCGCTCCGCGCGGTTCGACCAGCGCCCGTGGACCTCGGCGGCCGCGTGCGCAAGCGCGCCGACGTAGTGCGCGCGCGCGAGCATCAACGCGCTCCCGGCTTCGATCAAACCGTGGTTGTAGATCGCGAGCAGGTCTTCGTCGGGGCAATCGTCCTTGAGCAGTGCGTTCTTCTGCGCAACCGTCTTTTGGTAGCGCGCTAGGTCGCGATAGTAGACCGGCTGTTCTTGCGCGAGCGCGACGTTCAACATCCCGCGCCGCGCGGACGGCGAACCGCCCACCAGTTGCAGATCGGCCGGGATGAACGTCACGACGCGCGCGCGGCCGAGAAACGATGCGTACCGAACGTTCTGGCCGTTGATGGTGTAGATCTTGCGCGTGCCGCGCGGCGTGGTCGCGATCGAACACGAGAGCCGCACCGTTCCGGCGCGCACTTCGGCCAAGCCGGTGACGCTCGCGATCTCGCCGCCGCCATGGATCGCGTCGCTCTCCTTTCTGGTCCGAAACGACTTGCCCGTACCGAGCATCGCGATCGCTTCGAGCAGATTGGACTTGCCCTGCGCGTTCGCGCCGAGAAACACGTTCAGCCCCGGCGCGGGTTCGAGATCGAGCGAACGATAATTGCGGAAGTTCGCGAGCGAGAGCGTCGCGAGTTTCACTCCTCTACTGGCGCAGCGGCATGAGGACGTAGAGTTGCTGCGCGCCTTCGATGCCGTCGAGCGGGCGGATGGCGGCGGGCGAGAGCGGACCGAGGAACTCGATGACCGTCTTGTCGGATTCGATGTGGTTGAGGATCTCGACCAGATAGCGCGCGTTGAACGCGATCGTGAGGTCTTCGCCGGTCTGCTCTACTTCGATCTCTTCGTAGGCGTTGCCCGAGATGTCGGACGACGCGGTCACGACCAGCGTCTGGTTGGTCACGGCGAGCTTGATCATCGAGGCGCGATCACCCGCGACGAGTTCCGCGCGACGGAGCGCGCCGATCAGGGCCGGCGTCGAGACCGTCAGCGACCGGTCGAACTTGGCCGGGATGACCTGGTTATAGTTCGGGTACTGCCCATCGACCAGACGAACGGTGATGGCCACGCCTTCCGTCGCCATCTGCAGTTGGTTGGACTGCGCGCCGAGCGCGCTTACCGAGATCGTCTCGCTGCCGCCAAGATTACGAGCTGCTTCGTTCAGGGCTCGGGACGGGACGATGTATTTCTCGGAGCCGGTCACGCCTTCTTCGAGAGTGGTCGTGAACTTGGCCAGACGATAGCCATCGGTTGCGACCATCGTGAGGTTGTTGCCCTCGATCTCGAGGAGGGTGCCCATCAGGACGGCGCCACGCGCCTCTTCACCGGATGCGGCGAAGATGGTGGCATTAATACCGTCGCGGAAGCGCTTGCCGCCGATCGTGAAGTGCGACCCGCGCGCGGCCGCCGGCAACGGCGGGTATTCGTCGGCCGGCAGGGCGTGGAAGTCGTAGTTGCTACGGCCGCTCTTTACCGAGGCGCGCGTCGGCGTCCCGGAGAGCTCTAAGAGTCCGGGGGCTAGGTTCGCGAGATAGCCCGAGAAGAGTTTGGCCGGAACGGTGACCGAGCCGGCTTCCGCGATCTCGGCTTTAAAGGCATGTTCGAGGGTCAGTTCCAGATCGGTCGCACGGACGGCGATCTTGCCGTCCTCTGCCGAGAGGATGACGTTGGAGAGGATCGGCACGGTCGTGTGCGCGTTGACGACCTTGCTCGCGGCACCCACGGCGCCGGCGATGTCCTTGGTATTACACGTAAACTTCATTCTCCACCGATCTTCTGCGGCGTTGTCCCGCGTCTTGTAATTATAGATAGAACGTAGACGTAGTAGTAGTGCGGTTCATTGCGGGGAGAACCGGAAATTCCTCGATGGTTATGCGGGTTTGCGCCCGGGACAACCTGTGGAGACTCGGTACCGCGTATCCTCGTTTTTCCCCGTTCCGGATTCCCGGTGACTTATACACGGCGGAGAGCGACCTTATGCACAAAAAAGAGGCGCCGGTTTAAGGCGCCTGACACATCCCTATCAGTTGTGCGACGCGATTACGGTACGCTTCGTCCAACTGCATCTGTTCCTTGACCTTGTTACGCGAGTACATCACGGTCGTGTGATCCTTCTTGCCGAACGCGCGCGCGATGTTGGGCAGCGAGTAGTTGGTCAGCTCGCAGGCCGCGTACATCGCGATCTGTCGCGGCGCGGTGAGGCGTTGATCGCGCCGCGGATTGTCCATTTCTTTGACGGAGAGTCCGTGGGCGCTTGCGATCACCTCTTTAATACGGTTGATCGTGATCGGACGTTGCGGCGTTTGTTCGATCGAACTCTTGAGCACTTCGGCGGCGAGTTCGACGGTGATGGTCGATTTCGTGAGCGATGCGTAGGCGACGACGCGGATCAGCGCGCCTTCTAGTTCGCGGATATTCGACGGGACGACCTTGGCGATGAACGATGTCACGTCGTCCGGCACCGGGATCTTCTCGCTCTCGGCCTTCTTGCGCAGGATCGCTTCGCGGGTCTCGAGATCCGGGTTCTGCATGTCGGTGAGCAGGCCCCATTCGAAGCGCGAGCGCAAGCGCGACTCGAGCGTCTGGATCTCCTTGGGCGGACGATCGCTCGAGATGACGAGTTGCCGACCGGATTCGTGCAGCGCGTTGAACGTGTGGAAGAACTCTTCTTGCGTGCCTTCCTTACCCTCCAGGAACTGGATGTCGTCGATCAACAGCACGTCGACCAGACGATATTTGTTCCGGAACTCTTGGGCGCGGTTGTTCTGCAACGCCATGATGAACTCGTTGGTGAACTTTTCGCAGGCGACGTAGACGACCCGGGCGTTCGGGTTGTCCATCATCACGCGATGACCGATGGCGTGCATCAGGTGGGTCTTGCCCAGACCAACCCCACCGTAGAGGAAGAGCGGATTGTAGGCCCGGGCCGGGGCGCCGGCGACCGCCTGCGAGGCGGCGTGGGCGAACCGGTTGGACGTTCCGACCACGAACTCATCAAAGGTATAGCGCGGATTCAGGTTCGCACTGCGGCGGTCGTCACGGCCGGCGATCGATCCGGGCGCTGGCAGCTCGCTTGCTTCAAAGACGTCGATGGTGACGTTCTCTTCGACGACGGCGAACTCGAGCTCGATGCGTTCGCCGAAGATCTCGTCAAAGACGGTGACGATCTGTGGCTTGAGGCGGCCCTCGACCCATTCGCGCGCGAACTTGCTCGGAACGGCCAGGACCATCGTGTTACCGTCGAGCGAGACGGGACGAATCGGCTTGATCCACATCTCGAAAATCGGTTTGGAGAACGCGCGCTCGAGCGGGCCGAGAGCCGTCTGCCAGAGATCTTTCGAGAGATTGGGATTGCCGATCGCCAAGGCCATGCGAGAGAGACTCCGTCCAACGAGAAGCACCGCTTCCATCGACAAAAGTCGATCGCGCGGCACGCCGGTAAGGGCCGTCAAGTTGGCGTTACGGGGGTCCTCTCCTGCGGGTTCCATGCACGGAGTTATGCACTTATTCACAGGCGACAATTCACGAGTTTTCGGGCCTTTCCGGTCGACCCCCGAGCCGTGAAACAGGCCCGTCAAATCGCGTGAAACGCCCGGAAAGGCGAGCGAATTGAGGCCTCCGCCGAAGCCCAGAAGGACTCGCTATGCACAACCCTTTCCACAGATGTGGAGAAAGACACCCGGCTCCGAAAATAGGTCACTTTTCACCTTGACGCCGACGGGTCGTCCCCTCTATACTGACTTGCTG
>JALYSX010000391.1 GCA_030854585.1 Vulcanimicrobiota bacterium | reverse complement strand
AGAACAGATCGCTCACCACCACGAATGGGATCGCCGCGAGCGCCGCCGCAACCGCTTCGTGGTCCGGATGATTGAGCACCGGATTCACGCCGAAGAGCGAGAGCGACTTCAAGTCACCCGCCAGCATCGCATCGAAACCCTTCGCGCCGCCCTCCGGCAGCACGCCCATCGCCTCCGCACCACGCGCGTTGGCCTGTTCGCTCGCGATATAGACCGCCGGCGAGGTAGCCGCAACCGCATCGTAGATGCTCTTCGCGAGCGCTCCGTCGACGCCGTCCCAGACGAGTGCGACCGCCGTCGCACCTTCGAGCGCCGCTTTTGCATCCGCTGCGTTGGCGACCGCGATCACGCGCGCGCCCCAGCGAACCGCTTTCTTGATGCGCAGATCCATCACCGGCGCACGCTCCGCCGGCGACTCGCCGACGATCAGCACCAGCTTGGCATCCTCTAACTCGGCGTACGTGCCGCTCTTGCCGAACGGCGTCGCGACGCGCTGGGCACCCGCGCGCCAGTCCACGTTCTTCACACCGGCAGCCCGGAACACGTGCTGGAGCAGATACGCTTCTTCGTTCGTCAAGCGTCCGCCGCCGACGGCGCCGGCGTTGGCCGTATCCGCCGAGATCGCCTTGGCCCAGAGCGCGAAGGCATCGTCCCAACCGATCTGGACGAACTCGCCGTCCTTCTTCAATAACGGCTGGGTCACGCGATCGCGCGAAGCGTAGAAGCCGGTGTTGTAGCGGCCGCGGTCGCAGAGCCAGCCGTCCGAGATCGCGTCGTCGCTCTCGACCGACATCACGCGCTGGACGCCGCCGAAACGGGTATCGACGAACGCCTGACAGCCGACCGGGCACTGGGTGCAGGTCGTCTGGGTGCGCGCGAGATCCCACGGACGCGACTTGAAACGATAGGCCTTCGAAGTGAGCGCGCCGACCGGGCAAAGCTCGGTCACGTTGCCGGTGAAGTTGTGACGATAGGGCTCGCCGGTCGCGGTCGCGATCATGTCCTTCACGCCGCGATCCTTGAGCACGAGCTGCTGGTCGTCGACGATGATGTCGTCGAAACGAACGCAGCGCTGGCAGATGACGCAACGCTCTTCGTCCAGCACGATGGTCGGGCCGAGGTCGATGCCCTTCGGCTTGCTCGTCTTCGGGTCGACGACGTCGGACGATCCGCGGCCGTACGCGATCGAATAGTCCTGCAGTTCGCACTCGCCGCCTTTGTCGCAGATCGGACAGTCGAGCGGGTGATTGACCAGGAAGAGTTCGACGACCATCGAGCGACCGGTATTGACCTTGTCGTTCTGGGTGTGCACGACCATGCCGTCGGAGACCGCCGTATTGCACGCGATCTGCAGCTTCGGCATGCCTTCGATCTCGACCAGGCAGATGCGGCAGAGCCCGGCCGGCCCGAGCTTGGTGTGATAGCAGTAGACCGGAATCTCTTGCTTGATCTTCTTCGCCGCTTCGACGAGCAGCGTCCCCTTCGGCACCTGCACGGCCACGCCGTCGATCGTTACCGTTACGAGGTCAGACATGCGCGGATTCCTTGAGGACGCGGTTTTCGAACTGGGCGGGGAAGCGGAGCAGGACGGATTTGAGGAACGGTTCGATCGAGTCGCCGAGGGCGCACAGGTTCAGGCCGGTGATAGTAGATGAGACGCGCTTCATCATGTCGAGGTCCGACAGCAGGCCGCGGCCTTCGATGAAGCGCTCGAGGACGATCTCGAGCCAGTGGCCGCCTTCGCGGCAGGGCGTGCACTGGCCGCACGATTCGTGCGCGAAGAAGCGCACCAGATTGTGCGCAGCCGCGACGAAGTCGGTCGTATCGTCGAACGCGACGAACGCGCCCGAACCGAGCATCGAGCCCGCCTTCGCCATGCTCTCGTAGTCGTACGGATCGTCGAAGTGTTCTTCGAAGATGCAGGCCGACGAACCGCCGCCCGGCTGGACTGCGACGAGCTTGCGTCCCGGGCGCATGCCGCCCGCGATCTCGACCAACTCGTTGATCGTCGTGCCGAGCGGAACTTCGTAGTTGCCCGGCTTCTGCACGTGGCCCGAGATCGAGACGATCTTGTACCCCTTGCTCTTCTCGGAGCCGACGGAGGCGAACCACTCGGCGCCCTTCTCGAGGATCGGCACCAGATAGGCAAGCGTCTCGACGTTGTTGACGACGGTCGGTGCGCCGTACAAGCCTTCGACCGCCGGGAACGGCGGCTTCATGCGCGGCTCGCCGCGTTTGCCTTCGAGCGAGTTGAGCAGCGCGGTCTCCTCGCCGCAGATGTAGGCACCGGCGCCGCGATGCACGGTCACTTCGAGGTCGTAGCCGGTCCCGAACAGATTTTTACCGACCAGGCCCGCCTTGCGCGCTTCGTCGAGCGCCGCCATGAAGATCGCGTAGCCGGCCTTGAACTCACCGCGGATATAGATGAACGCGTGGTTCGAACCGATGCCGTAGGCGCCGAGCAGCATGCCCTCGAGCACCAGATGGGGCGTTTCCTCGAGGAGCATGCGATCTTTGAACGTGCCGGGCTCTGCTTCGTCGCAGTTGCAGACGAGATAGCGCGGCTTGCCGTTGTTCGGCAAGAACGACCACTTCTTACCGGTCGGGAAGCCGGCACCGCCGCGGCCGCGCAGGCCGGATTTATCGGCCGCTTCGAGTACGTCGGCGGACTTGAGCTCGCGCACGGCGCGCTCCCACTGCTTGTAGCCGCCGCGCTGACGATAGACGCCGATATCGCGCAGGTTCGCTTCGCCGATGCCGGCGGTCAGGACGGGTGTTACTACGGCCGCCATCAGTGCTGCGCGTCCTCGTTGACGAGTTCTTTGATCTGTTGCGGATCCTCGCGCACGACCCGTTCGTTGGTCCGTCCGCGGAACGCGAAGTCGCGTTCGACGATCCGATCGAGCATGATCACGCCCGCCTTATCGCCCAAACCGCCCGCGTTGTTCGGATCGCTCACCCCGGTCGCGCCCTTGCTCTTGAGTCCCATCGAGACTTCCGAATCTTGCTTGACCTGCCAGGACTTGCCCGGCGCCTCGGTCTGGACCATCGGCGCGGTCGCATACGTCCCGGCGCGCATCGCGACCAGCATCTCGTCGATCGCGGCAGGCGTGAGCGAGTAGACGAAGTCCAAGTTCACCTGCATGCAGGTCGGCTTGTCGCACGCCGCCAGACACTCGACTTCCTCATACGAGAACAGCCCGTCGGCGGTCGTCTGCAAGTGTCCGATGCCGAGCTTCTCGTGGAAATACTTCGCGATTTCGCGCGCACCGTTGATCGAACACGGGAGCCCCCGACAGACCTGCAAGACGTACTTGCCGACCGGCTTCCGGAAGAACAGCGTATAGAACGATACGGTCGACTCCACCACCGCAGGCGTCAGATCCAGCATCTCCGCCACGGCACGCTGCGCCTCGGGGCTAGCGAACCCTTCGCGCGACTGGAACAGATGGATGACCGGCAGCAACGCCGAGCGCGGCTGCTCGTACTGCGCGATCAACGCCTCGCACTGCGGCCGCAGTTCAGCTAGCAGTGCCGGGAAGTTCTCCAGACGATCGCTCATCGGTCGACCTCGCCAAAGACAGGGTCGAGCGAGCCGATCTGCACGACCAGGTCGGCGATGAACGCGCCTGCCGCCATGCCCTTGAGCGCCTGCAGGTTATATAACGAAGGCGGACGCGTACGGATACGATACGGGCGGTTGCCGCCATCGCTCACGACGTAGAAGCCGAGTTCGCCGCGCGGCGATTCGACCGGCTGATAGACGTCGCCCGGTGGAACCCGGAAGCCTTCGCTGACGATCTTGAAGTGGTGGATCAGCGCTTCCATCGAGAGCGCGATCGTCTCTTTGGGTGGCGCCGCGACCTTGGTGTCGTCGATCATCACCGGCCCCGGCGTCTTCAGCTTCTCGCGGGCCTGTTCGATGATGCGCATGGCTTGATCCATCTCGTCGAGCCGGACCAGGAAGCGCGCATAGGCGTCGCCCTCGGTGCGGGTCGGGA
>JALYSX010000384.1 GCA_030854585.1 Vulcanimicrobiota bacterium | reverse complement strand
GGATCAACAGTCGATTTCGCCGACCGCGTTCGCCCGCAACTACAGCGAAGTCCGACCGTTCTTCACACAGCTCAACAACTATTTCGGCGCGTTCAACTGCATCGGATGCCCCGGAACCACCGAACTTTACACGCCCGCGATCCCGACACCGCGCTACGGCTATGCGATCGAAGGGCATCAATCCACGTTCGCGTTCGCCGGCTACAACGCGGTCGGCGACGGTCGCACCGACACCGCCCAGGCCGTGCAGTACCATACACCCGATCGTAAGGAGACCTTCTCGGTTCAGCGCACGAGCGTCGATGGCACGAATGTCTGTCCGTATACGGCGAGCGTCTCGGCGCTCTCGTGTCTCGGCGTACCATTCGTGCACGACGACGTGACGATCTACGGGTTCGACCACGACGATCTGAAGGGGCTCTACGAATACGCCAACTACGGCAGCGATACCGGGACATTCGTGAGCGATCCCTCCGTGGCGCATCGTCAGGACATCGGGGTCGGCACCTACAACAAGGATTCGTTCCTCGGCTTCTCGTTGCAGAAGTTCGGTGCGCAGTATCTGAGCGTGCCGCTCAATAGCTATCAGCCGCAAACGGATCTGGCCGGCTTCGCGACCAACGGCGACACGAGGATCTATCGCAAACCGACCGACTTCATCTCGCGCATCATCCTGTTCGCAAACGTCGATTCGTACCATGACTCGACCGGCCGCAGCGACCGGTACGATACGCAGGCCGCGGTAGGACTCGACTTCCCGCACCGGATCCACCTGCGCTTACAGACCGGATCGGACTATGTGCGCCTAGGCGACGGGAACTACGTGCCGACCAATCAGAACGGCATCAACCTCAACTACAACTATAACACCGACGTGCCGCTCAATCTCTCATACTCCACCGGGCGTTTCGGGCCGGGCAAGGTCGACTCGTGGGCGAACAACGCGACGACGCGCCTGGGCCCTACGCTGGTCACATTCGAAGTCGACGAGAACATCCAGTGGCTGGACGGCGGCCATCCGCGGCTCGTCTCATGGTTGGACAAGGCGAGCATCGCCTTGCAGCAGGGGAAGAACGCATCGCTTGCGTTCGGCGTACGACGCATCCTCGGACAGAGCCCGGTCCTCGAGAACAGCTTCGATAGCCACGGTACGTTCTTGCCGCCGCCGTCGTCGAACGCCTGGAACGTCTCCGGGGCGTACTACCGCCGCTTCCCGCAAGACGAGCTCTACTTCGTCTACGGCGACGCCAGCGCGTTCAATACGTCGCCCCAGTTTATCGTCAAATGGATCCACTACTTCGGCGCCGCCAAGGGAACGTAGCGCAAGCTACATGCGCGCGATGCTTCCGTCGATCATGGCGGCCAGTCGCGGGCCGGCCAGGTTGGCTTCGTGCATCACCTCGGCGTGAGTGGTTTCGGGCGCGCCGACCACGTTGGTGATCAGGCTGCAGGCGAGCACGCTCATGCCGAGGGTCCGGGCAAGGATCGTCTCGAGTACGGTCGACATGCCGACCGCGTCCGCGCCGATGCCGCGTAGGTAGCGGGCTTCGGCCGGAGTTTCGTAGCTCGGGCCGAGCAGTCCGGCGTAGACGCCTTCGCGAACTTTCGGGTCCGCGCCGGCGATGCCGCGCGCGATGCCGCGGAGCGTCGGATCGTAGGCGTGCATCATATCAGTGAACGGATTGTCGAGCCGCGCGCCGGTCAGCGGATTTGCGCCGGTCAGGTTGATGTGATCCGAGAGGAGCATCAGATCGCCGGCTGCGTATGCGGAGTTCAGCGCGCCGGCGGCGTTGGTGAGAATCATCGTCTTGGCGCCGGCGGCGTGAGCGAGGCGCACGTTGACGGTGACCTGGGCGGCGGAGAAGCCTTGATACATGTGCACGCGCCCTGCGAATGCGACGACGCGCTTGCCGTGCATCGTGCCGATCAGCGCGGCGCCCGCGTGGCCGGCGAGCGGAGCGACTGGAATGCCGAGCAGACGATCGTAGGTGATCGAGGTGAAGTCGGCGTGGGCCGCCAGGGCGTTCGAGAGGCCGCTGCCCAGCACGATCGCGATCTCGATCGGTCCGCCGGCGGCGGCCACGATGGTGGATGCGTCTTTGGCGATCGTATCGTCGTTGGGATTGAAGCGCTCGGGATTCATTCTGCTACTCCGTTAGGGTGAAAGAGATTGCGCCCGGTCATTCCTTCGGGTACCGGGAGCCCGACGATGCCCAGCAAAGTCGGCGCGACATCTCCGAGTCTGCCTCCGTCGGCCAGCTCTCCGTGCAGGTCGCCGATCAACAGCAGCGGCACCGGGTTGGTCGTATGGGCGGTCAGCGGGTTACCGTCGGCGTCGATCTTCTCCTCGGCGTTGCCGTGGTCCGCCGTGATGGCGAGCAGGCCACCTCGGGCGAGGACCGCATGCGCAAGGCGGTCGATGCATCCGTCCAGCACCTCGACGCCCTCGATGGTCGGCGCCCACTTGCCGGTATGGCCGACCATATCGGCGTTGGCGTAGTTCATGACGATCACGTCGACGCCGCGTTCGAGCGCGGCGATCGCCGCATCGGTGATCTCTCGCGCGCGCATGGCCGGCGCCAAGTCGTAGGTCTCGACCGAGCGGTCTGAGGGGATCAACTCGCGACCTTCGTTGGCGAACACGTCTTCGCGGCCACCGTTGAAGAAGTAGGTGACGTGCGCGTACTTCTCGGTCTCGGCCAGGCGCAGTTGATGCAAGCCCGCGTTGGCGACGACTTCGCCGAAGGTCTCGAACTGCGGACGCGGGCCGAAGAGAACCGGATTGGGGAACGTCTCGTCGTAGCGCGTTATGGTCGCGAAATACAGGTCGCGATACGCCTTGTTGAACGCGATCGTCAGTTGCCGAGCCCGATCCGGCCGGAAGTTGAAGAAGACGACCGCGTCGCCTTCGCGGACGGGGCGCGCCGCGCCGACGATGGTCGGCAGCACGAACTCGTCGTTCTCGCCGCGGGCGTAGGCTTTGTTCACCGCCGCGATCGCGTCGGGCGCGGTG
>JALYSX010000366.1 GCA_030854585.1 Vulcanimicrobiota bacterium | reverse complement strand
CGATCGCGGAGTTGGAGCGCTGGAGCGAGCGCGCCGAGGCGCTCCGCTGGCGCGCGGAAGCGATGCTCGCACGTGCGAACTACCAAGCCAACGCGAGCGACCTCGCGAGCGCCCTCGGATCGGCGCGCGGCGCGCTTGCCGCGTTCGAGCGGATCGACGATGCCGAGGGCCGCCTCCGGTCGCTTACGCTCGCGGCGGAGATCCACGAATCGCGTGCAGATAACGACGCGGCGCGCGAAGCGCTACGCGAAGCCCGTTCGATCGCCGAACGATTCGTCTCGCCGACCGCATTGCTGCGGGTCGTGCGCGCGGCCGGCTCGGTCGCATTCATCGCGCGCGATTTCGGCGCTGCGGCGTCGGCCTGCACGGAGGCACTCGATCTCTGCGCGTTGGTCGGCGACGTCGAGGGCGAAGCCGAGGTCACCTCGCGCATGGCTTCGATCGCGTTGCGCCGGTTCGACGTCGCGGCCGCTCGCACGGCGTACGAACGCGCGGCCGCGCTCTACGAGGCACTCGGCAACGCGCGCGCGCTGGCGGCTATCCGGCTCAACTCCGCGATGGTCGAATGCGCGATCGGCGAGCCGGAACGGGCGCTTGCGTGGACCGACGATGCAGCCGCTCGGTTCATCGCGCTCGACGATCTGCGCGGTCGGAGTCTGGCTGCGGCCAACGCCGCGTTCTGTTGCGTCCGATTAGAGCGGAACGACGAGGCGGTGCGGCGCGCACGCGAGGCGATCGAGCTTGCGGAGCGTTCGGCGAACACGACGGTCCGGGCGCACGCCCTCGCGAACCTGGCACTCGCCCAGCGCAGCAGCGGAGCGTACGAGGCGGCGATCGAGACGTTCGCGACCGGCCTCCCGCTTCGGCGCTCGACACTTTCGCAGGTCGACCTCGCGGAAGATCTCGCCGATCTCGCGCTCTCGCATCTCGCGATCGGACGCATCGACGACGCGCTCGCGAACGTCGAAGAGTATCTGCCCAACGCCACCGCGCTCGAATCCGAGTCGATGTTCGCGCACGAACTGCTCTGGACGGCCGCCGTCGTGCTGGCCGCTGCCGGCGACCCGCGCGCCGTTCAGGCTCGCGCGCGAGCGCGGGAAATCCTCGCCGGTCGCCTCGCGAGCCTGCCTGACGACGTCGCACGCGAACGCTTTGCGGCCTACGCGCACAATCCGGAGATCCTCGCGATCGCCTAGTCGGACGCTTTTCGGACGCCGCCCTTCGTAACATGACCCCGATGAGTAGGAACCTGAACGAAGCGTTCGTCGTCTACCTCGAACACGACGCCCTGGCGCTCGATTCCGTTCGCGGCCACGTCCAAAACGTCTCGAACGGCCTACGCAATTATTTTACGAGCGTCGACGAACTGACCGCGTTCTTCCGCGGAGTCGCTCGGCGCTCGGGCGCGCCTTCTCCGGAGGAAAAAGTATGATCCATCTCGCGCTCGCCGCGCTGCTCGGGCTGGTCGGATCGCCGATCTGGAAACCCGTCCATCCGCCGGTCAAGCCGCACGGCCCGCAGAAGACCGCGTCCGGCATCCCCTTTTCGCCCGGCCACTGGAAAGGCACGGGCTCGATCTGGGGCGGGATCGCGCAAATCCCCGGCACGAAAGGCTCGTCCGAACAGGTGAGCGTCGTCGGCCATGGGACGTTCGCGTTCGATCTGGTCGTCGGGCCGGATGGTGTCGTGGGGGGCACGCTTACCACCCAAGGCGACGAGGTCGTCCATGGCGAGCACCTGAGCGGCGTCTTCAACTACAAGAGCGACATCCCGCTCCATCTGTTCGGCGCCGCGTCGGCTCCGACCGGCGGCGGCGAACTCCCGGTCAACGGCATCATGCACATGCAGGTGCAAGGCGGACCGCCCGGCGTTCCGATCAATATGACGTGGCCCACGTACTTCACGTTGTCGGTGGCCCACGCGAACTGCGGGCGCGTCGACGGCGACCTGGAGACCACCGCGAAGCCCTACCAACAGGCGGCCGGTTTCGCCTCGAACATCACCGGCGCGTTCGTCGCATTTCGCGTGGATGCAAAACCCGGCGCCGCCGACGCGACCAAAGCGGCCGATCAGATCGTCGGCGTTCTGCAACATTTCGATGAAGAGGCCGACGCGCAGTTCGCCGACATCTCGGTCGCCGAACTCAAAGCGCTGATCCAACAGGGCGATGAGACGGCGGCCGCGATCGCCGGCTTCGACGCGTGCGCCGACGCCGCCATCGACGGGGGCTCGTACCAGGCCTTTCTCGTCCAACTCGCCTTCGCGAAAAAAGTGTACGCCGTGAGGTCGAAATCGTGAACGCTCGTATCGCATGCCTCGCCGGCCTCGCGTTCGCGGCCGGCTGTAGCGGCAGTGCCGCTTCGAGCGCAACCGTAACCGCGGCGGCAACCGCGGCGCCGGCATCGACCCTCCCTCCGACGACGCTCTACGTCGCCGATCGCTGTACCGGGCGGGTCGATGCGTTCTTCTCGCTGGCGAACGGAAACGTGAACCCGGCCTGGACGATCGAGGGAAGCGCGACGCAACTCGTGCATCCGGCGAGCGTCGCTGCGAACGGCGACGGGATCTGGGTCAGCAACAACAGCGGCGGTCCCGGCGTCCTGCGCTTCGCCGCGGATGCGTCCGGAAATGCCGCCGCGACGGTCGTCTCCGCAAAGCCCGGCTCCGCGCAAGCCATCTCGGTCGATGCGAACGGTCGCACGATCGCGCCGGGGATGAACGGGACGATCGCGACCTTCGCCGCCGACGGAAGTGCGGCCGGTGCGATTTCCGGAAGCGCGACCACCACGACCTTTCCGCGTGCGGCCGTCGCGGCCGCCGACGGAACGATCTACGTCGCGAACAGCAACGCCTCGATTCTCGTCTTCGATGCGAACGCGAGCGGCAACGTCGCGCCGCATGCGATCATCGCCGGCCCGGCTACCGGGCTCAAGAGCCCAAGCGCCCTCGCATTCGATTCGGACGGCGACCTGATCGTCACCGACGAGTCCGGTCTCGCGGTCTCGATCTTCGCGCCCGGCGCTTCCGGAAACGTCGCGCCGTTGCGCCGGATCGCGGGTCCGCACACCGCGCTCAATGTGCCGCAGGGCGTCGCGGTCGCGCCCGATGGTTCGATCTACGTCGCCAACGCGAGCGGCAAGGACGTGCTCGTCTTCGCTCCGCATGCGGACGGAGACGTCGCGCCGCGCCGCATCATCGCCGGGGATCGCACCGGCTTCATCTGTCCCGCAGGAGTAGCTCTACAATGAGTGCAGCCGCAGCGGCCCTGGCCGCGATCATCTCGATGCGATCGTCGATCGCCGCGCAACACACCTACGAGTGCGGCGTGCACGACGCGGACGGATCGGACGACGTCAACTACCTCGGTGGCGGACGCTATCGCATCGATTTCCGAAACGGAAAGAGCCCGACGTACGGGCCCCACGATATGGCCGGCCTCGATGCGCCGACGTTCGCGCTGATCGACTATTGCTCGATGGGCGGCGTCGCCGATTCGCCGCTCAATCTTGCGACCATCTCCGATTCCGGCAAACTCACCAAGTTCGGCCTTTCACTGCACGTCTACAGAGTCGTCGCCGGCAGCGACGGCACACGCTCCATCACGACCGTTCGCATGGATGCGGAGCATCGCCCTATCGAGGTGATGGTGCGCGACCAGCACGGTTCTCACACCCTCGAATAC
>JALYSX010000361.1 GCA_030854585.1 Vulcanimicrobiota bacterium | reverse complement strand
GTATTCGCCGAGCGGCTCGGTGGTGACGGTCGAGATCCGGCCCTACGGCGACCGGGTCTGCTTCACGGTCAACAATGCGGGTCCGGGGATCGCGCCGGCCGACCGGGACAAGATCTTCACCCGATTCGGGCGGCTCGCTCAGGGCGACGGTTCGACCGGCCTCGGCCTCTACATCTGCAAGCAGCTGATCGGCTTGATGAAGGGCACGATCGGGTTCGACAGCGATCCGGGGCGCCGGACCTCGTTCTGGTTCATGCTCCCGACAGCCGGCTCTCCGAGGGCCTGAACCCTCGTAAATCCCGCCAAAGGGGCCTGCCTGCGACTACCTCGCTTGCGGTCGACGGCGGTCCGAGGATAGGATAGAGCGGTGAAAACGCGTCCAGACATCCGTAACGTCGCAATTATCGCCCACGTCGACCATGGCAAGACGACCCTCGTCGATGCCATGCTCCGGCAGAGCGGCGTCTTCCGCGAAGGCCAAATCCTCACCACCCGCGTGATGGATTCCAACCCGCTCGAACGCGAGCGCGGCATCACCATTCTCGCCAAGAACACGGCGGTTCGCCACGGCGACGCCAAGTTCAACATCGTCGACACGCCCGGCCACGCCGACTTCGGTGGTGAAGTCGAGCGCGTGCTCCAGATGGTGCAAGGCGTGGTATTGCTGGTCGACGCGGCCGAGGGTGTGATGCCCCAGACGCGCTTCGTGTTGCGCAAGGCGCTCGAACTGGATCTGCGCGCGATCGTGGTCGTCAACAAGATCGACCGCAAGGACGCCCGCGCGATGGAAGTCGTGAACGAGGTCTTTGACCTGTTCATCGAACTCGGCGCGAGCGAAGAGCAGGCCGACTTCAAGGTGCTCTTCACCAACGGCAAACTTGGAACCGCGACGAATGATCTCGAGGAGCCGGGCACGGATCTCGAGCCGCTCTTCGACGCGATCAAGAGCCACATCCCCGAGGCGCCCGCGGAAGAAGGCACCTTCCAGATGCTTGTCTCCGCGATCGATCACAACAAGTACGTCGGACGCATCGGCATCGGCCGCGTGTTCCGCGGCTCGACCCGCCTGAACGCGCCGATCTCGAAGATCGCACACGACGGCACCGTCGAGACCGGTCTGCGTCTGACCAAGATCCTGGCGTTCGCCGGGCTCGAGCGCGTCGACATCGAAGAGGCCGACGCCGGCGACATCATCTGCGTCTCGGGCATCGAAGGTCTCAATATCGGCGACACGATCGCGGACGCGTCGAATCCCGAGGGCATCCACGCGGTCGCGGTCGATGAACCGACCGTCTCGATGTTCTTCTCGGTCAACAACTCGCCGTTCGCGGGCAAAGAAGGCAAATACGTCACATCGCGTCAGATCCGCGAGCGCCTCACGAACGAGCTCGAGTCCAACGTCGCCCTGCGCGTCGAAGACACCGCGAGCGCCGATACGTACGAAGTACGCGGACGCGGCGAACTGCATCTCTCGATCCTGATCGAGACGATGCGTCGCGAAGGCTTCGAGATGCAGGTCTCCAAGCCGCAGGTCATCACGACCGAGCGCGACGGCAAGCGTTGGGAACCAGTCGAGTACGTGGTGGTCGACGTCGCCGACGAATACGCCGGCGCCGTGATCGAGTCGATCGGCAAGCGCAAGGCTACGATGTCGAACATGTTCAACGTCGGCAACTCGCGCCGCCTCGAATATACCATGCCGACGCGCGCCATCTTCGGTCTGCGTGGCGAACTGCTCACCCTTACGCGCGGTAGCGCCGTGATGTCGCACACCTACTACGACCACCAAGAGTGGCAGGGCGATCTGCCCGGCCGTTCGGTCGGCGCCCTCGTCGCAAGCGACACCGGCAAGACGACCGCCTACGCCATGTCGGGCGTCGAACAGCGCGGCCGCTTCTTCATCGGTGCGGGCGTCGAGGCGTACGAGGGTATGATCGTCGGACGCTCCAACGACGATAAGGACATCGCTCTCAACGTCGTAAAAGAGAAGAAGCTCACCAACATGCGCGCCTCGGGTTCGGACGATAGTTCGAAACTCGCGTCGCCCGAAGAGATGAGCCTCGAGCGCGCGATCGAGTTCATCGACGACGACGAACTGGTCGAGATCACGCCCAAGTCGATCCGCATCCGCAAGCGCCTCCTGATCGAGACGGAGCGCCTCAAGGCCCGCAAACGCGAGTCCGCCAAGGCGTGAGTCTCGACCCGCTCGGCCTCGGCCGCAAAGTCGCCACGCGCGGCGGACGGATCGCCCAAGGCTTCGCGCAGTTCCTACTGCGCGGCAAGACCGCCGACCTCGCGGTCGGCGTGGTGATCGGGGCCGCCATCGGCGGCCTGGTCAGCTCGTTCGTGTCCCGCGTCCTCACGCCGCTGATCGGCGCGCTCTTCGGCTCGAACACGTCATTCGAGAACCGGGTCGTCCACATCCGCGGGGAGATCGTCTACTACGGCGACTTCCTGAACAATCTCCTCTCGTTCTTGCTGATCTGCGCGGTCGTCTATTTCGCGATCATCATCCCGATGAACAAAGCGACGACCAATGCGTTCTTCCAAGAGCCGCCCGACCCGGCGATGCGCAAATGCCCGGAGTGTCAGTCCGACATCCCAAAGACCGCCAAGCGTTGCATGTACTGCACGCAGCCGGTCGAGCCGGACGAACCGTCTCTTACCGCGCCATGAAGGCGTCGTAGCGGCGCATCGTCTCGACCGCCTCGGCAACGACGGCACGTAACGTGTGCGCTTGGAAGTAGCCCGAGAGCAACGCTACATCGTTCAACGGATTGGAGACCAGAAAGACCGGCACGACGCTCACGGGGAGCGTTCGATATTCTTTCGTCGTCCGGTCCAACTCGGCGCGCGTGAGCGGATCGTCGAGCGCCGCCGCGAGCGCCTCGCGGGCCATGCCGCTCGCTTCCACGGCGACGTCGAGCGCGATCTGGCGATGTTGGACCTTGCGCCCGTCGACCATCGCCGCGCGTGCGAGCGCGAGTCGCACGGCATCGCCGGTCGCGCCGAGTCGCCGAGCCGCTACCGCGACGCTGTTGGGGACGAGTGTGCTGTCCTCGAGCGATTCGCGCCAGGACGGGTTGAGTTTCACGCCCGTCATCGCTTCGATCCGGTCGTAGTACCACGCCCACTTCCGCGAGTCTTCGCCGACGGGTGCGCCGTCGTTGAAGAGCGCGATCCGCCAATCGACGCTCACCGCATCGCCGAACTCCGCCGTCACCGCGTCGAGAGCGCCTTGCGAGATCAGCGACCACGACGAGAGCACGTCGAGGTAGTGGACGATGGTGATGGGCTGCCTCACTCGCCGAACGTCAGCTCGCCTTTGATATCGTCGTAGCCGACGTTGACGGTGCCGCCGTCGTGGATGTCGCCGGCCAGGATCTTGCGGCCGAGCGGGGTCTCGAGCTCTTTTTGGATCGTGCGTTTGATCGGGCGCGCGCCGTAGGCGGGATCGTAGCCGGCTCGCACCAGGTGCGTCGCCGCGGGTCCGTCCAGGACGAGCGTGATATGGCGATCCGCTAGGCGTTTGCGGAGGCGGCCGAGCTGGATCTCCAGGATGCGCGCGAGGTCCGCCTCCGAAAGCGCGTGGAAGACGATCGTCTCGTCGACGCGATTGAGGAACTCCGGACGGAAATGCTGGCGCAGTTCGTCGAGCACGGTCGCGCGCATGATCGCGTAGTCGGCGCCATCGAAGCCGCCCTTATAGTCCAAGATGCGGTGGCTGCCGATGTTCGAGGTCATCACCACGATCGTGTTGCGGAAGTCGATCGTGCGACCTTGTCCATCCGTAAGGCGGCCGTCGTCGAGGATCTGCAAGAAGACGTTGAATACGTCCGGATGGGCCTTCTCGATCTCGTCGAACAGGATGACCGAGTACGGACGGCGCCGGACCGCTTCGGTCAGTTGTCCGCCTTCGTCGTAGCCGACGTAGCCGGGCGGCGCGCCGAGTAGACGCGCGACCGTGTGTTTCTCCTGGTACTCCGACATGTCGACGCGGATCAGCGCGCGCTCGTCGTCGAAGAGATACTCGGCGAGCGCCCGCGCAAGTTCGGTCTTGCCGACGCCGGTCGGACCGAGGAAGATGAACGACCCGATCGGCCGGTTCGGATCTGCGAGGCCCGAACGCGAACGGATCACCGCTTCGGCGACCGCGTCGACCGCTTCGTTCTGACCGATAACGCGCTTGTGCAACTCGTCGTCGAGATGGAGCAATTTGTACTTCTCGCCCTCGAGCAACTTCATGACCGGAATCCCGGTCCAGCGCGCGATCACCTCGGCGATGTCCTCTTCGTCGACCTCTTCCTTCGAGAGCCGGCCGCGGCCGTCGCGCGCGGCGAGAGCCTCTTCTTCGGCCGCAAGTTGCTTCTCGAGGTCGGGCAACGCGCCGTACTGCAGCTCCGAGGCACGACCGTAGTCGGCCTGGCGCTTCGCTTGCTCGATCTGCACCTTTGTCTGCTCGATGTCGTCGCGCAAGCCTTGCAAACGCACCGCGCCATACTTCTCGGCGTCCCAGCGCTCCTTGAACGCCTTCTGCTCGGCTTGCAACCCGGTCAGCTCTTTCTCGAGCGCGACCAGGCGCGCTTTGCTCGCGCCGTCCTGTTCCTTGCGTAGCGCCTCGCGCTCGATCTCGAGTTGCATGATGCGCCGTGTGAGTTCGTCGAGCTCTTGCGGCATCGAGTCGATCTCGGTGCGCAGCTTCGCCGCAGACTCGTCGACCAGGTCGATCGCCTTGTCCGGCAAGAAGCGGTCGCTGATGTAGCGATTGGATAGCGTCGCGGCCGCGACCAGCGCACCGTCCTTGATCCGGACGCCGTGGTGCGCTTCGTATTTCTCCTTGAGCCCACGCAGGATCGAGATCGTATCTTCGACCGTCGGCTGATCCACCAGCACCGGCGCGAAGCGACGTTCAAGTGCCGGATCCTTCTCGATGTACTTGCGGTACTCGTCGAGCGTGGTCGCACCGATCAAGTGCAGTTCCCCGCGCGCGAGCATCGGCTTGAGCAGATTGCCCGCGTCCATCGAACCTTCGGTCTTGCCCGCGCCGACGACCGTGTGCAACTCATCGATGAATAGCAGGATGCGCCCTTCGGAGTTCTGCACGTCCTTGAGCACGGCTTTGAGCCGCTCTTCGAACTCGCCGCGATACTTCGCACCGGCGATCAGCGCGCCCATGTCGAGCGAGATGATGCGCTTGTCTTTCAGACCTTCGGGGACGTCGCCGCGAACGATGCGCTGGGCGAGTCCTTCGACGATGGCCGTCTTGCCGACGCCGGGTTCGCCGATCAAAACCGGGTTGTTCTTGGTGCGACGCGAGAGTACTTGGACGATGCGGCGGACCTCTTCGTCGCGGCCGATGACCGGATCGAGTTTGCCGCGATCGGCTTCGAGCGTCAGGTCGCGGCCGTACCGTTCGAGCGACTTGTACGTTCCTTCGGGATCCTTGCTCGTCACGCGCTGATTGCCGCGGACCTTCTGCAACGCCGCGAGCATTTTCTCGTGGGTCGCGCCGGCATCTTTGAGGACCGCACCGACCGACCCGTTCGACTGCGCCATCGCAAGGAGCACGTGTTCGACCGAGACGTACTCATCTTGCAGCTTCTTCGACTCCGCTTCAGCGGAGGTCATCAAGCGCGCGAGTTCGGGCGAGAGCCCGACCGTCGCGTTCTCGGCGTTCGCGCCGGTCAGGCGCGGGAGTCGCCCGATCGCAGCATCCGTCGCTCGGCCGACCGCTTTCGGGTCGGCGCCGGCGGCGGAAAGGATATCGGGCGCGATGCCGCGCTCCTGATCGAGCAGGGTCGCGAGCATGTGCTCGGGCGAGCTCTGGGTGTTGTGCTCCGAGAGCGCGCGCGAGTACGTGCCGTTGAGCGCATCCGCGACGCGCTCGGTCATACGATCGACGTTCATCTGTACTTCCTATGTACCCGGAAAGCGTCGAATTTGTTGCTAGGGGACGAGTTCGAACGTATAGTAGCCGCTGACCGACGCACTTGCCGAAGCGGCCGAACCACCGTCGAGCATCATCTGTACCTGCGGGACCTTGCCGAACATACCGGTCAGATCGCCGAGCAGCGCCATCGGCGACGGCACGACGTTGAGCAGCCGCCCCACGTGCCGGCCGTCCGCCGCTGCCGCAGCTTCAGCGAGCATGCGCGCGGACTTCGTGGCTTTGCCGTATGCCTCGGCCCGCAACGCGTCCGGATCGCGCGCCACCGTCGAAACGGCGGTCGAGGTGAAGCCGGCGGACTGAAGTTTGGAGCGGGCCGACGCGACCGCTCCGGGGGCGCCCGAAAGCTTCACCGTTTCGACCGATCCGCCCATCATCGTCTCAGCGACGCCTTGATCTTCGACCGCGGTCGAGCCGGCCGCGGCCTTCGCGGCGGCGAGCACGCCGAGGCCGGCGGAGGGGTTCTTCGCCGTCTTCGTCGCGGTGAACCACGCGTCGACGTCGGTCGTGCTGGCCGAAGCGTTGACGTAGACGGTCACGCCGACCGGGAGGGTCGGGGTCGCGGGTGAATCGGCCGAGGCGACGGACGCGCAGAGCGCGACGAGCGCGAGAGCCGCGATGGTGGAGCGGATCATGAGAGCACCCTTTGAAGTTCGGCGATGTACGCGCTCTTGGTCGCGTCGTCGATGAACGACGCTTCGAACGAGTTCTGCGCCAGCGTTATGAGGTCGACATCGGTGAGGTTGAGTGCACGCGAGATCGCGGCGAAATTGTCGCCGACGTATCCGCCGAAGTAGGCCGGATCGTCGGAGTTGCAGGTCGCGACCAGACCCGCATCCAGCATGCGCTTGAGCGGATGATCCTTCAAGTCGTGCACGACTTTAAGACGCAGGTTCGAGAGCGGGCAGACGGTGAGCGGGACCCGCTCGCGCGCCAGGCGCTCGACCAGCTTCGGATCCTCCATGCAACGCACGCCGTGATCGACGCGCGAGACCTTGAGCAGGTCGAGCGCCTCCCAGACGTACTCGGGCGGGCCCTCTTCGCCGGCGTGTGCGACCGTCAGAAAACCCTCTGCGCGAGCGCGGTCGAAGACGGCGGTGAACTTCGAAGGCGGATTCCCGACTTCGGCCGAGTCGAGCCCGATCGCGATGATGTCCTTACGGAACGGGATCGCCTGCTCGAGCGTCGCCATCGCGGACTCGGCGGTCTGATCGCGCAGAAAACACATGATCAGGTGCGAGGTGATGCCGAAGGCCTCTTCGCCGTCGCGAAGCGCCGCGCGCAGTCCGGCGACGACCGTTCCGAACGCCACGCCGCGATCGGTGTGCGCCTGCGGATCGAAGAAGATCTCGGCGTGGCGCACGCCCTGCGCTTTCGCGCGGCGCAGGTATGCGGTGGTGAGATCGTAGTAGTCGCGCTCTTCGCGCAAGACGTTCATGCCGGCATAGTAGAGGTTCAGGAACGATTGCAGGTCGGTGAAATTGTAGGCCTGCCGGAGCACGTCGACGTTAGCGTAGGGAATGGCGATGCCGTTGCGCTTGCCGATCCCGAAGATCAGTTCGGGCTCGAACGTGCCCTCGATATGCAAATGGAGTTCGGCCTTAGGTAAGGTCGTAACGTCGAGCACTGGAGGCCCTCCTTGGCGACCGATTAGGCGTCGGGGCGGTTGCCGCCTGTGCCGCGTAGCACCCGGTCGTCGCCCACCCGGACGGTGATCCCGTGTGCGTCGAACCACTCCAAGAGCGGAACGGCATACTTGCGCGAGGTCCCGATCAGATCGCGGAAAGCGGCCATCGTCATGCGCGGTTCCGCGGCGAACGCGGCCTCGAGCCGCGCCCGGATCATCGCGATCTGCCCACCTCGATAGAGGTTCTCGCCGACTTTGACAAAGGCTCCGCGCGCGATCGCGGTATCGAAGGCGCGCGCGAGGCCCTCGAGCGAGGCCTTCCGGACGCCGTCGAGCACCTCGCTCCAGACGGCCGGCGCAAAGGGATGGGACGAATCGCCTACCGCGATGCCGTCGAAGTACGCGCTCTGCGCGTCCGTCAGGCGCACCGCGAAACCGGTCGTCGCGTAGTAACCGCCGCGCGAGACGATCCGGCCGTCGTCGCAGTAGGCGGTCAGAAGCCGCGCGAGCGTGGCCTCGTCGCGACGCAGTTCGCGCGCGAGCGCGAGGCCGGTCGCGCCCATCGCCCACGGCTCGGCCAGTTGTCGGGCTTCGAGCATGTCCTCGATCTGTCGCAGCAACGAGCGGGCCGCGTCGCCGTCGACGTAGGCCTCCGGGCGCCCGATCTGCATCGCGTCACCGCGCGCGATCGACGCATCCATCGCCGTGCGAACGACATCTTCGCGAAGGTTCGCCGCAAACGCGACCTCGGCGAGCGTCTGCGGTTCGATTCCGCGCGCATGGAGTGCCGAGCGGACCGCACCGGCGAACGCGTCGTCGACCTCGGGCGCATCCGGTTGCACGGCGTGCGCGACCAACTCACCACCGCCGAGCAATCGCTTGGGTGAGAGCCCGCGAACTACGAAGCGCGTCCCGGGAAAGGCTAGCGTCGCGTGACGCAGATGTAATTGTGCGGGCACGGCATCCACTCCATCGGGCAGCGCATCGAAGACGAGCGTCCCGAGAATCTCGGCGGCGCCGATGTAGGCACGCACGGGCGTACGGCGTTTCAATATGGCGATCGCGCCGGTCGCGGGCGTAAAGGAGACGTCGAAGGACGCGCGCGGTTCGAAGACCGCGTCGGTGATCACGTCGCCGCGCGCGACCTCGGTGCGATCGATGCCCGCGAGATTGAGCGCGACGCGGGAACCTGCGCTCGCGACCTCTCGCGCCGTACCGAACACGTGCAGGCTGCGGATTCGCGTCTCCGTGCCGGCCGGTGCCATGCGAACGGTCTGGCCGGATCGCAACGACCCCTGCATCAGCGTTCCGGTCACGACCGTTCCGACCCCGGGGAGAACGAACGCGCGATCGACGGGCAGATAGGCCGGAGCGGCGGCATCGCGCGCCGGAATCTCGCGCAGCGTGGCCGCGATCGCCGCGCGCAGTTCCTCCATCCCTTCGCCCGTCCGCGTCGAGACGCAGATGACCGGCCCCTCGTCGGCGATCGTATCGCGGAGGACCTCGCGCAAGGTGCCGAGCGCGAGCCGACGTGGCTCGTCTTCGAGCAGATCGCATTTGGTCGCGACCACGATCGTGCGAGGCACGGAAAGTAGGCTCACTATCTCGAGATGCTCGAACGTCTGTGCCATCGCACCGTCGTCGAGCGCGACCACCAAGAGCAGCAGGTCCATCCCGGCCGCCCCGGCGAGCATGTTGTGGACGAAGCGTTCGTGGCCCGGCACGTCGACGATCCCGGCCTCGAGACCGCCGCCGAAGTCCAGATGCGCGAAACCGAGATCGAGCGTCATACCGCGCTCGCGCTCTTCGGGAAGTCGGTCTGGGTTGGTCCCGGTGAGCGCTTCGATCAACGACGACTTGCCGTGATCCACGTGACCGGCGGTCCCGACGACGTGCATCTGCTATCCGGCGAGCGCGCGCAGAGCGGCGATGACGGCGGCGTCCTGCCCGGGCCCCATCGTACGCAGATCGAGCAACACTGTGCCCTCGCTGATGCGGGTGACGATCGGCGGTTCTCCGCGACGCAGGCGTTCGGCGAGCGCGTCGGCATATGGCGTCGGGAAGGCGATCGCAAGCGACGGCACCGTCGCCTGCGGCAACGACCCCCCGCCCACATAGGCGTGCGACTCTTCGACGTGCGCGCCGTCGATGCTCGCCACGTAGATCGCCGCGCGCGCGCGCAGATCGTCGAGCGTCATCGAGAGCATCGCATAGAATGGGATCCGGTCGCGAGACTCGCGCGTGCGATGCAGGCGCAGCGTTCCGGCGAGGAGCGCGAGCGTGGTCTTGTCGGTGCGCAGCGCGCGCAACAGCGGGTTCGCGCGCAGGCGCGCGATCAGTGCGGAACTCCCGACGATGATCCCGGCCTGCGGACCGCCGAGCAACTTGTCGCCCGAGAAGGCGATCAGGTCGACGCCGTCGCGCAACGCTTCCTGGACCGTGCGCTCGTGCGGCAGGCCGTAGTCGCAGAGATCGACGATCGCGCCCGAGCCGAGATCTTCGACGACCGGCACGCCGGCCCGACGCCCGAGCGCGGCGAGCTCCGCACCGCTCGTCTCGCGTACGAAGCCGTCGATGGAGAAGTTGGACGGATGCGCGCGAAGCAACATGCCGGTCCGGGGTGTGAGCGCGCGTTCGTAGTCGCGCAGATAGGTCTTGTTCGAGGTGCCGACGTCGATCAAGGTCGCACCGCTGCGCGCCAGCACGTCGGGCAGGCGGAAGCCGCCGCCGATCTCGATCGCCTGACCGCGCGCGACGACCACCTCACGATCGCGCGCGAACGTGTCCACGATCAGCAGCACGGCCGCGGCATTGTTGTTGACGACCAGTGCGTCGTCCGCGCCGGTAAGTTCGCAGAGCAGCGCGCTTGCATGCGCGTAGCGCGATCCGCGCCGGCCGCCGATCAGATCGTATTCGAGGTCGCTATAGCCCGCGCCGATCTCGCGCGCGCTCGAGAGCGCGTGTTCGGCGAGCGGTGCGCGGCCGAGATTGGTGTGGAGCAGAACGCCCGTCGCATTCACGACCGGGAGCAGCCGCGTCGCGGCGTCGCGTTCGACGGATTCGGCGATCTCGGCTACCAACAGTTCGGTCGGCGGGTTCGCGCCCTTCGCGCGCAGACGATCGAGCGCGCCGGAGATCGTCCGGCGAAGCGTTTCGCGCCCCACGAGGTGCTCGTAGGGCGCAATCGTCGGATGTTCGAGGATGGTGTTGACCGGCGGAATATCCCGCCGGGTGTCTCTGTCGCTCATACGAGCGCCTTCCGGTCGCCTAGTTAGGCGACGTGTTTGGCGAGCATCGACGTGATCGTGTTCTCCGGCACGTATCCGACGATGCGATCAGCGACCTGGCCGCCCTTGAAGAGGATCAGGCACGGAATACCCGAGATCTGATACTGTCCGGCGATCGAGGGGTTCTCGTCGGTGTTCACTTTGACGAACTTCGCCTTGCCGGCATGCGCCGCGGCGACCTTCTCCACGACGGGCGTCAGCATCTTACACGGGCCGCACCAAGGGGCCCAGAAATCGACCAGAACCGGCTCGGCACTCTCGAGTACCTCGGCTTGGAAACTGGCTTGCGAAACGTCGGGTAGTGCGCTCATCGGTTGTCTGTATCTCCTCGACTGGTGTAACTGCTTCGGATGCGCGGTTGGTTGCAGCGGCCCTAGAGCTCCGTCTGGACCGGTTCGCCGGTGATCTCGTTGAGCAGATCGCTCTGCTTTCCGATGTTGGTGATGGCGATGACTTCGTCGCCGTCGCCGAGACGCTGGAGGCGCACGCCCTTGGCATCGCGTCCCGTCTTGCGGATCTCCGAGACCTTGATACGGATCGTCTGGTTGCTCGAGGTGATCATCATCAACTCGTCATCCGGCGCGACCAGAATCTGATCGACGACCTTGCCGATGTCGTCGCGCTGGCGCGCGAACGCCTTGACGCCCTTGCCGCCCCGCGAGGTGTGCCGGTAGTCCTCGATCGGCGTCCGTTTGCCGAACGCGAGCGAGGTGACCAGCAGCACTTCTTTGCGGTCGTCTTCGAGGATGTCCATCGCGACGATCTCGTCGCCCTTCTCGAGCGTCATCGCCTTCACGCCGCGCGCGTTGCGACCCATCGAGCGGACGTTCTTCTCGTTGAAATGCACGGCCATGCCGTTCTGGCTGCCGAGGATGATATCGCGCGAACCATCCGAGAGGTCGACCGCCAGCAGATCGTCGCCGTCGTCGAGGCCGATAGCGTTTAGGCCGTTGCGACGGACGTTGGCGAATTCTTCGAGTTTGGTCTTCTTGATGACGCCCTTGCGGGTGACCATCACCAGGTACTTCTCGCCCTCGAACGTGTCGATTGGGAAGACCGCGGTGACGCTCTCTCCCGGCGGCAAGGTGAGCAGATTGACGAGCGCCGTGCCGCGCGCCTGACGCGTGGTGTCCGGGATCTCGTAGGCGCGCAAGCGATAGACGCGGCCCTTGCTGGTGAAGAACAGCACGTGATCGTGCGCCTTGGTGCTGAACAGATTTCGGACGACGTCTTCGCGCTTGGTCGCAAGCGTGACGCCGCGGCCGCCGCGGCTCTGGGTGCGGAACGTCTCGACCGGAACGCGCTTGATGTAGCCGCCCTCGGTGTACTGCACGACCACGTCGATGTTCGGGATCAGTTGCTCGATCGCGATCTCGCCTTCGGCCGGCTCGATCGTGGTGCGACGTTCGTCGCCGAAACGGCGCTTGAGGTCGAGCGTCTCTTCCTTGACGATCGCGCCGACGCGGCGCGGATTGCGCAGGATGTCCTCGAGTTCGGCGATCAGCTTGATCAGCTCGGCGTACTCGTCCTCGATCTTCTGCCGTTCCATGCCGACGAGCGTGCGCAGACGCATGTCCACGATCGCTTGGGCTTGGATGTCGGTCAGTGCGAAGCGTTCGCCGAGACGCGTCTTGGCTTCATCGGTCGTCTCGCTACCGCGGACGATCGCGATCACCTCGTCGATGTTGTCGAGAGCGATCCGGTAGCCTTCGAGCAGGTGAGCGCGCTCTTGGGCCTTGCGCAGTTCGTACTGCGTGCGCTTGGTGACGACGTCGCGACGGTGCGCGATGTAGTGCTGGATCAGGCCCTTAAGGGTGAGCACCTGCGGCTCGATCGCGGTCGTGCCGTCGGCGCGGGGTGCGCCGACCGGCACCAGCGCAAGCATGTTGAAGCCGAACGACGACTGCAGTGGCGTGTGTTTGAAGAGCTGGTTGAGTACGACTTTTGGGGTCGCGCTGCGTTGCAGTTCGACCACCACGCGCATGCCCTTGCGGTTGGACTCGTCGTCCAGACGTGCGATGCCCTGGATGCGCTTCTCGGCGTGCGCTTCGGCGATCGCTTCGACGATGCGGCCCTTATAGACCTGATACGGGATCTCCGTGATCAGGATCTTCCATTTGCCCTTCTCCTCGATGATCTCGGCCTTGCCGCGGATCGAGATCGAGCCGCGCCCGGTCTTATAGGCCTCGCGGATCGCGCCCTCGCCCAGGATCGTGCCGCCGGTCGGAAAGTCCGGACCCTTGACGATGTCGCAGAGCTTGTCGTCGTCGATGTTCTCGTCGTCGACCACGGCCACGATCGCGTCGGCGATCTCGTTCAGGTTGTGCGGCGGAATGTTGGTCGCCATACCGACCGCGATGCCGCTCGAGCCGTTGAGTAGCAGTTGCGGGAGGCGACCCGGGAGTACGGTCGGTTCGACGCCCTGGTTGTCGAAGTTGGGGACGAACGGAACTGTGTCTTTTTCCATGTCGGCCAGCACGTCCATCGCGATGCGCGCGAGACGGGCTTCCGTGTACCGATAAGCGGCCGGACGATCCGGGTCGATCGAACCGAAGTTGCCGTGGCCGTCGACCAGCGGGTAGCGCAGCGTGAAGTCCTGGGCCATGCGGACGAGCGCGTCGTAGACCGACGAGTCGCCGTGCGGATGGTACTGTTTGAGGACTTCGCCGATGATACCGGCGCACTTGCGGTGCTGCTTGCCCGGGTCCATACCCATGTCGCGCATGGCGTAGAGGATGCGGCGTTGCACCGGTTTGAGACCGTCGCGGACGTCGGGGAGGGCGCGCGACGCGATGACTGACATCGCGTACGAGAGATAGCTCTCGCGCATCTCATCTTCGACGTTTACCGAACTGATGATGTCGTTATTCAACTACGGGCTCCGATAAGGGCAACGGGGCAAGAACAAGCCAGGGCCGGTCGTAAAGACCGACCCGAGAACCTTCGCTAATTGGACCGATTTTTCCCATGCGCGCCCAGGCAGCCGTGCTACACTACCTCGAAATGCAGACGCGGACGCTGGACGGCCTGGCCGGCCTCGAAGAATTTGCCTCGGAGTTCGCCCGGAGCCTCACGCCAGGGGACGTGATCGGTCTCTCCGGTCCGCTCGGTGCGGGCAAGACGACCTTCGTGCGCTCCGTCGTCCGGACGTTGCACGGCGAGGATCAGACCTCGAGCCCGACCTTCACCTTCTGGCATCGCTATGCGGGCACACCGTCGATCGATCACCTCGATCTCTATCGCGTCGACGATCCGGCCGAGTTGACCGAACTCGGCCTCGAGGAAGCCTTCGATGGCACCACGATCGTGTTCGTCGAGTGGTGGCGCAATGCACCCGGCCTGCTGCCGCCCGGCCATCGCGAGATCGTGTTCGAGGGCGCGGGCGACGAACCGCGCCGGGTGACGGTGTTGCCGTGATCGTTCTCGGCATCGACGGCGCGCTCGGATCGTTCTCGGTCGCGGTCGTGCGCGGCGATGCGACCGGTTCGGTCGAACTCGAGGGCAACGTCGCGCTCGAAAGCGGGCTCGACGCGATCGCGCGCGCGATGCGCGACGAAGGCGTCGCGCCGAAACGTCTCGAGCGGATCGCGATCGGGATCGGACCGGGCGGATTCACCGGACTGCGCATCGCCATCTCGTATGCGAAGTCGCTCGCGTTCGCGTGGGGCGTACCGTTGATCGGTGTCTCCTCGTTCGAGACCATCGAGTTCGGGCACGACGGCACCCGCGTGCTGGCCGTGGTGGGCGGACGGGCGGGCGTCATCTCGGCTCGCTATCGCGACGGCGAGTCAACGGCCCGCGCGTCCGGCACGATCGCGGAGGTTCTGGAACGCGTGCTGCCCGCCGCGCTCGACGGCCCGTTGGCGGTCGCCGGCGACCTCGGACAGGACGTGCTCGACGCACTCGGCGAACGCGGGACTATCGTGCAACGCCTCTCGACGCTCGTCCGCCCACCGGCCGCCGCCATCGCGCGGATCGGCGCGTCGCGTGCGCCCGCAGCAAGTCCGCACGAGATCCGGGCCGACTACGGCGAGAGTCCGGCCGCAAAGATCCCCAAGCTCCGATGAAGCTCGACGTAGGTTTCGTGGTCGAGAAGATGACGCCGGCCGAGATCAGCGAGGTCCGGCAGATCGAGACGTCTTCGTTCGCGACGCAGTGGCCGTCCGACGCATTCTACAACGAGCTGCACAGCAACCGCTCCGCCCACTACTACGTCGGCAAGGTCGACGGGAAGACGGTCGCCTACGGCGGCATCTGGGTGGTGATGGAAGACTCGCACATCACCACGATCGCCGTCGATGCCGAGCATCGTGGCCGTAAGTTCGGCGACATGCTGCTCGCCCGCCTGATCGCCGAAGCGGTCGCGCGCGGCGCCGCGTGGATGACGCTCGAAGTGCGCGAATCGAACACGGTCGCGCAGCGGCTCTACCGCAAGTACGGCTTCGCCACCGTCACCGTGCGCAAGGCGTATTACAGCGACAACAACGAGAATGCACTCGTGATGTGGGCCGGCGACCTGCGTGGCGATCTCTACCGCAATCGCTTGAATGCGATGTCGGAATGATCGTGCTCGCGCTCGCGGCGGCCATCTCCGGCAGCACGTTCTACGGTGCGACGCTCGGCACGAACGTTCGAGCGCTCGTCGGCGCGCCGTTTCCGGAGGTCGTCACGAGCGACGTCGGACAGATCTGGACGTGGCGCGCATCCCAGGGCGCGATCGCGATGACGATGCGCGCGACCACCGACGACGACGGAACCATCCAGATGATCGACGTCCTGGCGCGCGGCACTCCGGGCGGCCCCGAGCTCGAGATGCCGCTCCCGTCGCGCGAGCGACTGACCTTCGGAAGCGCGCAGGCGACCGACGCCGATGCGATCTTCGGTGCGCCCGAGTTCGAAGGCGCGGGGGCGTTCCCCGACGGCAACGGGCAGGCGAGTTTTCGCGGCTACCGTTTCGAAGGCGACCGGGAGGCGGTATTGCTCTTCGATGCGGGCGGCGGTCCGTTGCGCGAGATGTTCTTCGGAAAGCGTAGCGCGCTCGCGCGCGCCGGCCTGATCCCGCACGAAGCGCCGCCGGACATCTTCAAGGCCGCCTCCCTCTCGCGGCTCGGCAGCGCGGACTTCAGTAAACGCAAAGAGGGCGTCGCCTACACGCGTATCGTGGTCGATGCGGACGGCAGCGTTGCGAGCGCCACCGTCTTCGTCTCGAGCGGCGATGCGGATCTCGACGGCATCGCGCTTGCGATCGACCGCGGCTGTTCGTTCGTTCCAGCAAGCCTGAACGGCGCGCCGGTCGCGAGCGTCTATTTCCGGCGCGAAGAATTCTTACTGACGGACGGTAAGAACTGACCTACGCGCAACTCTCCGCGGGCATGCGCGCGCAGCTCGCGCAGCAGCACCGGTTCGAACACACGATCCGGGTCGCGCGGCTGGCCGACACGCTTGCGCAGGCCCATGGCCTGGATGCCCGGGCGGCCCGGACGGCCGGGCTGCTCCACGATCTGGCTCGGCTCTACCCGGCCGACCGGCTGATCCGGGAGTGCGCCGTCCGGTCCATGCCGATCGACGCCTTCGAGCGGACCAATCCGATAGTGCTCCACGCTCGCCTGGGGGCGGAGCTCGCCCGGGAACTTTTCGGGGTCGTGGACCCGGCCGTGCTCTCGGCGATCGCCAAGCACACGGTCGCGGCAGCCGAGATGAGCCCTCTCGACTGCGTCGTCTACCTGGCGGACGGGCTCGAGCCAGGCCGGAACTTCCCCGAGCGTGCCGCCCTCGCGGCCCTGGCCGGGCGCGATCTTTCGGGCGCCATGCGTGCAACGCTTGAGGCTTCCATGAGGTATTTGCAGAAGCAGGGGATGGCGGTCGCTCCACAGACCCTGGAGGCGGGCCGTACGTTCGGCATTTCCGAGGAGGTTTTCCACTGCCCGAATTGATCGAAATCGTGCGCGACGCGGCGCTCGAGAAGAAAGGCGAAGAGTTCGTAGCGCTCGAGGTCGGCTCGCGCACGATTCTGGCCGACACGTTCGCGATCGTCACCGGACGGTCCAAGATCCAGACCCGCGCCATCGCCGACGCGATCGCCGAAGCCGCCGCAGCCGGCGGCGCCCGCGTGATCCGCAAGGAAGGCTACTCCGAAGGCACCTGGATTCTGCTCGACATCGGTTCGGTCGTCGTGCACGTCTTCACGCCGGAGCAGCGCACGTTCTACAACCTCGAACGCCTGTGGTCCGACGCGCCTGCGCGCCAGGCCCTTGCGTCCGACTCCCTCCCTTCAGCGTAAAGGACCCCGCATGCCTCGTCGCCCAGAACCTGAATCGTTCCGCGCCCAAGCCAGCCACAACCCGTGGCTAAAAGTCGGCATCTGGGTCTTCATCGTCATCTTCGCGTTCGGAGCGTTCGGCTTCATGTTCGCCGCCTCGCGCTAGTATTTCAAGAAACTTGCCGTCCGGACAGCGGTAGTATCGTCACGAGAGGAGCACCGCTCACCTATGAAACGTCTGCTCGGCGCCTTGGCGCTGGTCGCTATCGCAACGCTCGCCGGATCGCCGGCGCAGGCCGCCACGTCGTTCGTCCAGGATGGCGCCGGTCTGTTCTCGGCCGATGCGATCGCGCGGGTCGATGCCAAACTGACCGCCTTCAATGCGCAGACGCACAAAGAGGTCGTGGTGATCACGGTCAAGTCGTTGGCGGACGGGCAAGACGTCGGAACGGCGGCGCGGGCCGCGTTTGCGGCGCAGAACATCGACGGCACCCTGATCTACATCGCGTACGATAACCACAAGGTCTACGTGCAACCGGATCGCTCCGCCACGCAAGCCGGCTGGATCACCTCGAGCACGTCGTCGTCGATCTCGAACGCGATCGGCGCGCAGTTCAAGGCCCAGAACAACGATGGCGCGTTGACGACCGGCGTCGGTCAGGTGCTCGACATCTATCGCGCGCACGTCGGCAGCCTCGGACGCTCGTCATCGACGAGTGCGAACAGTTCTTCGTCCGGATCGGACGGCGGAGGGATACACTTTCAGATGTGGTGGCTCATCGTCATCGTGGTCGGTTTCTTCATCCTGCGTTCGCTGATGCGTCCGCGCTACTATGGTCCCCCCGGCGGCGTCGCACCGGGAGCTCCCGGCCCCGGTGGCATGCCGATGGGCGGCGGGTACGGCGGCGGTGGCGGCGGCTTCTGGAGCGGCCTGCTCGGTGGCCTCGGCGGCGCGTGGCTCGGTAACGAGATGTTCCGCGGCGGGGGCGGTGGTGGCATGCTCGGCGGCGGCGGGGGCTCGGAC
>JALYSX010000359.1 GCA_030854585.1 Vulcanimicrobiota bacterium | reverse complement strand
CTAGCCACGCGCGCGCCGAGCGCGCCGCCCAGGTCGCGCAGATCGCCGATCAAGACGTGCTGCGTCTCGACGCGTAGAAACCCGTGCGCCTCCAACCGTTCCGCAAGCGACGGATGCGATCCGGCCGTCGACATCGCGCGAATCGGCCCACCGCGCTCTCGAAAGAATGTTGCGACTCGCTCGACATCGTCGACGGAAACCGGCTCGTCAGCGCCCGTCCAACCGTCCGCGTTCAGCGGTGAATCGAAGCCGAAGAAACGAGCGACTCCACCGGCCACCCGTATCTCGGCCTGCGATGGTTGCGGAAGCGCGCGCCGAATCGCATCGAAGCGCGCGGCGTGCGTCTCCCGTTCGACCCGCTCCGCGAGGTCACCGAGTTCGCGCAGCGTCAGGCTAGATCCCCGCGTACCACTGGTAGCCTTGGTCTTCCCAATAGCCGCCGCTGCCGCCGAAGATGGCGCCGAGGGACGAGACGACCTCGATATGCCGCACCCATTTGGCGGACTTGTATCCGAGTTGGGTCGGGACGCGCAGGCGCACCGGCGCGCCGTGATCGGGATCGAGCGGCTTGCCGTTAAGGCGGAGCGCGAGCAACGCCTGCGGGTGACGGGCCTGCTGCATATCCAGGCTTTCGTAGTACGGCGTGCCCGTCGGGTCGACGTCGAGACAGCGGAAGACGACGTACTTCGCGCCCTCGTTCGGCTGCGCGAGGTCGAGGACGTCGCTCAGACGCACGCCGCTCCACTTGCCGATCGCGCTCCAGCCTTCGACGCAGTCGTGGCGCGTGATCTGCGTCTGCTGCGCGATCTTCTGCAGGTTCGATAGCGTGAACGCGAGCCGCTTCTTGACCGCGCCGTCGACGATCAGCCGATACGACGAGAACGCATCCGCGCGGTACGCTGCGTATCGGGCGTCCGACGGCGTGTCGAAACCGTTGACGCGGAACTGCGCGTCGACGTCGGCGTCGCGGTATTCGCGCGCCATACCGCGCGTACCGATCGCCAGATGGCTCAATGCCTCGGCGGACCCGAGCGCGCGATGAAAGCCATCGTTGTTGTTGAGCGCGGTGCCGATCGGAGAGCAGGCGGCCAGTGCCGCTCCGATCGAACTCGCGACGAAGAGCCGGCGGTTCATGCTTCGCTCCGTTCGTGCTCGCCCGGACGGTACCAGCCCGTGATCATCGAGCGCATCTGGTTCAGGAAGCCCTGAGTAGCGACTTGGAAGACGTGCACGAACAGGAAGCCGATCAGCAGTAGCATGCCGGCGAAATGCCAGAGCCGTGCGAACTGGCGGCCGCCGAAGAACCAGGTGAGCGGTTGTGCCATCGCATCGACGCCCGGTGAGAGCGCAAGGCCCGAAAGCACCACCAACGGCGCGATCACGAAACCGATCGTGGTGTAGGCGACCTTCTGTAACGGATTGTAGGTATCGTAGGTCGGCGGTTCTTTGCGTAGCTTCAGGTAGTACGCCTGCATCGGCCAGAGTTTCGGAAGGTCGCTCGGCCGCAGGATCATCTTCTGTATGGCGCCCTTGAGAAGACCCGAGATCACCCATGCGACCCAACAGATCGCGGCGAGCCAGCCGAAGAAGAGATGCCAGCGGCGCCCGTCCGCCAGGTTCTGCTCGGCCGGAATCGTGAGCCAACCGGGAAAGCCGTGCGCGCCCTTTCCGCCCATGCCGTCGTCGGTCCAACCGAGCCAGCCCGTTGTTGTGATGGTGTGACCGAACAGGGTGGTCGTGCCGACGCCTTGGCTCGGTGCGTCGATCGAGAGCACGCGGCGAGCCGGATCGGACTTATCCGAGGCGTCCAGGTACGGCGCGGCGTTGAAGATCTGCAGTCCGGACGAGACCAGCACCAAGAAGGCGATCAGCCAGACCCAGTGGGCCAAGCGCGTGACCAGGCTGTAGCGATGGACGGCCGGCTTCATATTCATGACTATAACGCACCCCAGGCTCCGGCGGATGAAATTGCGAAAACCATCTCTTGCCTATGCCATTTTCAACGATCCGCGTCTCCTCCGCCGAGGGACTCGCCCGAGTCGCGCTCGCGCGCCCGGACGTCCGAAACGCCTTCAACGCCGAAGTGATCGCGGAGTTGCGAACCGCGTTCGACGAACTCGGTCGCGAGCCGAGCACCTTCGCAATCGTCCTTTCGGGCGAGGGCAAGGTCTTCTGCGGTGGCGCCGACGTGAACTGGATGCGCGCTTCGCTCGAACTCGCGCGGGAGCGGAACGTCGCCGACGCGCAGTCTATGAGCGACATGTTCCGTGCGATCGATGGCTGCCCGAAGCCGGTGATCGCACGCGTCCACGGCGCGGCGCTCGGCGGCGGAGCGGGATTGGCAGCCGTCTGCGACGTGGTCGTCGCGAGCGACGATGCGGTCTTCGGCTTCACCGAGACGAAGCTCGGGATCATTCCGGCGGTCATCTCGCCGTTCGTGCTCGCCAAGATCGGCATCTCGAACGCGCGCGCTCTCTTCCTCACCGGCGAACGCTTCGATGCGTCCCGTGCGCAGGCGATCGGCCTGGTGCACGAGGTCGTTTCGAACGACGCACTCGACGCAGCCGTCGAGCGCGTGATCGCCGAGTTGCGCACCGCCGGGCCGGAGGCGGCGGCTGCCGCGAAGCGGTTGATCGGCGAGGTGAGCGCGCTCTCGTACGACGCCACCCGCGATCACACGGCGCACGCGATCGCGCACCGGCGCACGACGCCGGAAGGCCAAGAAGGTCTGCGCGCGTTCCTCGAACGCCGCAACCCGGGTTGGTCGAAGTGATCCGTCGCCTCCTGATCGCGAATCGCGGCGAGATCGCCGTGCGCGTTGCGCGCGCCGCACGCGAGCGCGGCATCGTCCCGCTCGGCATCTACTCCGAGGCCGACGCACACGCCTATCATCTGCGCTTCATGGCCGAGTCGGTCTGCGTCGGGCCGGCGCCGGCCGCGCAGTCCTACCTCGATATCGAGACCGTCATCGCCGCCGCCACGACGATGCGCGCCGACGCCGTCCATCCCGGATACGGGTTTCTCTCGGAACGCGCCTCGTTCGCGCGCGCCGTGCGCGACGCCGGCCTGACGTTCGTGGGTCCGTCACCCGAAGCGATAGACGCGATGGGCAGCAAGATCGAAGCCAAGCGTCGCGTCCGTAATCACGACGTCCCGACGATTCCCGGTTACGACGGCGATGATCAATCGCTCGCGCGACTGCGCACAGAAGCCGAACGCGTCGGCTTCCCGCTGATGGTGAAAGCCAGCGCCGGTGGCGGCGGCCGCGGCATGCGCGTGGTCGATTCGCTCGCGCATTTCGACGAAGCGCTCGATGCCGCGAAGCGTGAGGCGCTGGCGGCATTCGGGAGTGATGCGGTCCTCCTCGAACGTTATCTTCGCGATCCGCGTCACATCGAGTTCCAGATCCTCGCCGACGCGCACGGCGCTACCATCCATCTCGGCGAGCGCGAGTGCTCGATCCAGCGCCGTCACCAGAAGATCGTCGAAGAGGCCCCCTCGGTCGCGTTGACGCCCGAGCTACGCGAGCGCATGGGCGCGGCGGCCGTGCGCGCGGCACGTTCGGTGGACTACGTCAACGCCGGTACGGCGGAGTTCATGCTCGAGCCGGACGGTTCGTTCTACTTCCTCGAGATGAACACGCGCCTCCAGGTCGAGCATCCGGTCACCGAACTCGTGCACGGCATCGACCTGGTCGCGTGGCAGCTCCGCATCGCCGATGGCGAAGCGTTGACGATCGCTCAAGACGACGTGCGCCCGCGCGGCTGGGCGATCGAGACCCGCATCTATGCCGAGGATCCGAGCAACGACATGCTCCCTTCGAACGGAACGATCTCGACCTGGGATCCGCCGGAAGGCCCGGGCGTCCGACTAGATGAGGGCGTGACACGGGGGAGCGAGGTCGGCGTCTACTACGACCCGATGCTCGCAAAGCTCATTGTCTTCGGCAGCGATCGCGCCCAAGCGATCGAACGCCTCAAGATAGCTCTCGCCGACTTTCGGATCGCGGGCATCCGTTCGAATCTTCCGCTGTTGCGTTGGATCGTCAAGCATCCCGCCTACGCGGCGGGCGAGACGACGACGCAGTTCTTGCCGCGTCACCTCGACGAGGACATCTTCAAGCGCGCGATCTCGACGGACGTCATCGTGAACGCGGCGGGTGGCCTACTGGCCCGCGGCTGGGCGCCTTGGCGAATCGGTGGTGTCGGTATCCCTTTGCGTTTGCAGTTCGATGACAAAACGGTCTCGCTGATCGCCTCCAAGCGTGCCGGCGACACATGGCACATCACGCAACCGGGGACGCCGCTCGACGGCACGGTGGACGTCGGCAGCGGTGCGCGGCCGGTCGAACGCGAGGGTGATGGGTTCGTACTCCTTGACGGCGGCGTCCCCTTGCATTTCTCGCTCGCCGCGGCACCGGCCGCGGACGCGACCTCGGCCTCGGGAGGTGCCGCCGGGAACGGGCGCGTCAGCGCACCGATGCCGGGTAAGATCATCAAGATCGCCGTCGCCGAAGGCGAGGATGTCGAAGCCCGCGCGCTGCTGGTCGTGTTGGAAGCGATGAAGATGGAACATCGCATCGAAACGAGCAGCGCCGCCACCGTCAAACGTATCCTCGTCAAGGAAGGCCAGATCGTTTCGAGCGGAGCAGCCTTGATGGAGTTAGTATGAACGACCCACGAACGATGGTGATGGTGCCCGGCTACAACGAGCCCCCGGACCATTTCAAACGGCTCGAAAAAGGACGGCACGGGATTCAAGGCATCGAAGCGGCGGGGTTCTCGTGTGTCACGTTCGACGCGAAGAACGATTCCCTACGCCGCCGCATCGACCGATTCGCCGCATTCGTCGAGAAGCTGGACCGGGAGCGACCCGACCATCGCATGACGTTGCTCGGCTATTCGCTCGGCGGGTTGGTCGTTCGGGGATATCTACTCGCGTATCCGGAGAGAGCGCGACGCATCTCCGAATGCATCGCTATCGCGCCGCCCAACTGGGGCGTGATGGAGGGATCGGTCCCGCACGTCGCTCGTGCCTTGCGGATGTCGGACGAATCGATCGAGGACATGAACCTGAATTCGGACTTCATGCGCTGGCTCAACGGCACGGGCGGGCATTGGGTGAAGGAGGGAATACGCCCGCGCTGGGAGCTCGACTCCGAGCCGCGTCTGGTTCCTGCGGAGGTGCGCTTCTTGACGATCGTAGGCTTGATCCCGCGGCGCCACAACGATAACGACGGATTGGTCTGGGCCGACTCCGCCACGCTGGGCGGCCGGTTGCCGGCCGACTTCATCCGCGATTCGCACGCGAATCATATGAATTTGATCGGGCACTTCGACCCGATCATCTTCGCGCTCAAAGGCTTTTGGAGAAACGACCGGATCTGGCCGCAGGTCCTGCGGAAGATCTTGGACTTCGCTCGATGATACTTCCGAAGAAGGTCAAGCTGGTCGAGATGGGACCGCGCGACGGACTTCAGAACGAACACGAGGCGATCGCGACGTCGGACAAAATCACGTACATCGATCTGCTCTCGCGGACCGGCCTTGGATGGATCGAAGCAACCTCGTTCGTAAGCCCGAAAGCGATCCCGCAACTCGCCGACGCAAGCGACGTCTTCGTCGGCATCCGCAAGGCCCCCGGCGTGCGCTACCCGGTACTCGTCCCGAACCTCAAAGGCTACGCACGCGCGAAGGAGGCCGGCGCCGATGCGATCGCGGTCTTCACGGCCGCATCGGAGATCTTCACCAAGCGCAACATCAACATGACGATCGCGGAGTCGCTCGACGCGTTTCGCGACGTGGTCGCGACGGCAAAACGCGACGGCATGTGGGTCCGCGGCTACGTCTCGACCGCGTTCGGCTCGCCGTTCGGAGATGCGGTAACGCCCCAGGCCGTCGCCGACGTCTGCGAATCGCTAATGGCGATGGGCTGCGACGAACTCTCGGTCGGCGATACGATCGGCGTCGGCGTGCCGAGCCAGGTCCAGACGCTCGTGCCGTTGCTCGCGCTCACGATTCCGCTCGACCGGATCGCGATGCACTTCCACGACACGCGCGGCACCGCGCTTGTGAACCTGTACGCTGCTCTGCAATGCGGCGTCAGCATCTTCGATGCCAGCGCGGGCGGCCTCGGCGGCTGCCCGTATGCGCCCGGCGCGACCGGCAACGTCGGCACCGAGGATGTGCTCTACTTGCTGAACGGCCTCGGTATCGAGACCGGCGTCGACATCGACAAGGTCCGCGCCGCCTCGCGCTTCATCGCCGCCAAGCTCGGCCACGGCCTGACCAGCAAGACTTTCCAAGCGCTGGAAGCAACGGAGACTCGCCCATGATCGTTCGCGCTAGCGTCTTTTATGATGGGACGATGGATGCTCCGCGACGCGATGTTGACGTCATCATTACGGGCGATCGAATCGCCGAGGTTCGCGCTGCAAGCGGATCGACCGATGCGACGGCAGCCTGCGTTACGCCGGGATTGGTGAACTGCCACGCGCATCTGGAGATGAGTGGCGAGGCCGATACGATGGGCTTCTGCCTGACATCGACCCCGAATCAACGGCTCCTGCATGCCGTCGAGAACGCTCGTAAGTCGCTTGAGGCGGGCGTGACGACGATTCGCGACGTCGGTTCTTCCAATGCGATCGCACAGGACGTTCGTGACGCCGTCAACGCCGGGCGGATCCCGGGCCCGCGCATCAGCGCCGCCGGTTACGTGCTCTGCATGACGGGCGGACACGGGCATTTCCTCGGGCGCGAAGTCGACGGGCCGTGGGACGCGCGCAAGGCGGTGCGCGAACAGCTCAAGGCGGGTGCCGACTGCATCAAGACGATCGCGACCGGCGGCGTGCTCACGCGCGGCGCCGTTCCGGGCAACGCGCAGTTGACGTACGACGAACTCGCGGCCGCCGTCGAGGAGGCGCATCGGCACGGCATGCGGGTCGCCTCGCACGCTATCGGCACGCTTGGGATCAAGAACGCCTTGCGCGCGGGCGTCGATTCGATCGAGCACGGCCATATGCTCGACGACGAAGCCCTCGACCTCTTCGCAAGCAGCGGCGCCTATCTGGTGCCGACGCTGGCCGCGCCGACCTGTATTCTCGCGCACATCGAAGGCAGCGGCCAGCCGCAGTTCGTGCTCGACAAAGCGCACATCGTCGAGAAGGCGATGCTGGTCTCGATCAAGCGTGCCTTCGAAGCGGGCGTGAAGATCGCGGGCGGCTCGGATGCCGGCACGCCGTTCAATCCGCACGAGAACTACGCGCACGAAGTCGAACTGATGACGGCGCTGCTCGGCATGAGCCCACAACAAGCCTTGCACGCGGCCACGGAAGTCGCGGCCGGATTGATCGGCCTTCACCGCGGGGTTCTTGCCAAGGGCGAGCCTGCGGATCTTCTTCTGCTCGACGCCGATATCGCGGACGGCATCACGACGCTACGCACACCGCAGACGGTGATCAAAGCCGGGCAGGTGATTTAGTGTCCCTCGGGGGCCTCAAGCTTGCGGTGCTGGCGCCGATCTCGTGGCCGACGCCACCGCCGGGGTATGGACCGTGGGAGCAGGTCGCGTTCGACATCGCCGATGGGATGCGCAAGCGCGGCGCCGACGTCACGCTCTTCGCCACCGGGAACTCGACGTTCGCGGGCGACGTGGCGTCCGTCGTTCGCGTCGGTTTGAACGAGGATCGCGCGCTCGACGGCGGCGTGTTCGAGGCGTTGCACATCGCCGAGCTCTTCGAACGCGCTGGCGAATTCGACCTGATCCACAACAATCTCGACTGGAAGCCGCTCACCTACGCGCTCGCGACCAAAGCACCACCGATGCTCACCACCGTTCACGGCTTTTCATCGCCGCAAATTCTGGCGGCGTACTACGCGGGCGCGCGACGCTCGTTCTACTGTTCTATCAGTGATGCGGACCGCGACCCCGGGCTCGAATATCTCGCCACTACGTACAACGGCATCGACCCGTCTCTCTTCACGTTCTCCGCGGCACCCGGCGACTATCTCGTCTTTCTGGGACGCTTCCATCCCGAGAAGGGCGCGCATCTCGCGATCGAGATCGCCAAACGCGCGGGCGTGCGACTCGTCCTTGCCGGCATCCCGCACGACGAGGGCTATTTCAAACGCGAAGTCGAGCCGCATATCGACGGCGACGCGGTTCGGTTCATCGGGCCGGTGCAACGCGAAGCGCGCAACGAACTGCTCTCAAACGCGCTCGCGCTCGTGCACATGACGACCCGTCCGGAGCGCTTCGGCCTGACCCTGATCGAAGCGATGGCCTGCGGCACGCCTGTGCTCGGCGCGAAGATGGGCTCGATCCCCGAGATCGTTCTCGACGGCGTGACCGGGTTCGTCTGTGAGGACGTCGACGCGGCGATCGCGCGCGTACCGCAGCTCGCATCACTCGACCGACACGCCTGCCGCGCGCACGTCGAGAAGAACTTTAGTGCCGACCGGATGATCGACCGCTACGAGGGTGCATACAAAGCGGCGCTCGCTCGGCGGCTTCCGAGTTCTCCGAACTCGCACGTGCTCGCAGCCCGGGCCCACGACTGGTGGGATCGACCCATGGCGTTCACCGACCAACCTGAAAAACCAACCTCACTCTTGACGTAGGTCTTTATTCTCAAGGTGCTGGCGGTCGGCGATTAGAAGGCGTTTGCACGCTTACTTCTGTCCGCGGACGTCCATCCGGCGTCCCACGAAAGGACCGGCATGATTACTCGGCGCCTGGCGGCTCTCGCAATGCTCAGCGCGCTCACCGCTTGCGGCGGAGGTGGAGGCGGCTCGTCGCTCCCCCCGGCCGGCAGCGGGGGCGTTGCCTCGGCCCAAATCGTACCCGTGACGTTCACCATGAATTGGAACACCGGTGCGATCAGTTCGAATACCAAACGCCCGGCCTACGTTCCGGCAACCGCGCGTAGCGTCTCGGTCGCCGTCAACGGCGGCGTCGCGCAGTACGTGAATGCGCCGGCGAGCTCGATCGTCATCGACGCGCCGGTCGGCACGGACACGTTCGCGTTCGCGACGTACGACGCTCAGAACGGCGCGGGCAGTGTCCTCAGCCGTGCATCCGTGACGAAAGCGATCCTGAGCGGAACGGCCAACACCGTCAGCGCGGTGCTCAACGGCGTCGTCGCGAGCATCGCGATCTCGCTCAGCAACCCGGCGCCGAACGCCGGCGTCCCCGCGACGGTCAACGTGAACCTCGCGGCCAAGGATGCCGACGGGAATACCATCGTCGGTCCGGGCGACTACAGCTCGCCGCTGCATCTGACCGTCAGCGATTCGACGTCGAGCGGCACGCTCTCGCTTTCGACGAACGACATCCCCAACTCGGCGACGACGGCGACGCTGACTTATAGTGGGGGCACGCTCAACTCCGGTCTGCCGGGCGGCCCGACGGCCACCGTCGTCGCAAGTGCGGCCGGCGTCGGCTCGGTCTCGGCGGCGTTCACGCCGACGCCGACTTTCTACCAGTTCAGCATCCCGGTCGCGGCCAATCGCCCACAGTGGATCGCCGGAGGCTCCGACGGCAACATGTGGTTCACCGAGTCGCCGGGCAACGCGGTCGCTCGGATCACGCCGGCCGGCGTGGTCAGCGAGTTCGCCATTCCGACGGCGGCCGCAAATCCGCAACAGATCGTCGGCGCGTCCGACGGACGGCTCTGGTTCACGGAGTACAATTCGAACAAAATAGCGCGGGTCTCGACGACCGGCACGTTCACGGAGTTCTCGACGCTCTTCGCCCCGCCGCCGAACGACAATCCGTTTGGTCTGGTCGACCGCGGCGACGGCTACATCTGGTATGTCGCCCACGGCAGTAGCCGCGTCGGCTACCAGGGGATATCCAGCGGCGTCGCGGGCGAGACTTCGATCCCGACCGCGAACTCGTTCCCGTTCGGCATAGCGATCGCACCCGACGGCAACCTCTACTACACCGAATCCAACGGCGACAAGATCGGCCGAATCACCAATCTGTTCACCCCACAGTCGGAGATCAGCCTGGCGGCCGGCTCGATTCCCGAATCGATCGTGCGCGGACCGGACGGCAACCTCTGGTTCGCCGAGTTCGGCACGAGTAAGATCGGGCGCCTGAGCCCCAACTCGTTCTCCGTTACCGGCGAGTTCCCGACGCTCACCTCGAACGCCGGTCCGACCGGCATGGCCGCAGGCCAGGACGGAGCGCTCTGGTTCACCGAGATCGTCCAGGACAAGATCGGGCGCGTCACCACCGGCGGCACGGTCAGCGAATATACTTCCCCGGTGACGGGTCTCGCAATGCAGGGCATCGGAATCGCTCCGGATGGATCGGTCTGGTTCGCAGAACCGGGTACCGGAGTAAATCCGGGACGCATCGGAAAGCTGGTGTACTAAGATGACGACTCTCAGAAACATCGCCATCGCCGCCGTATTCGCGCTCTGCGCGTGCAGCACCAACCCGAGCTTCAACGTTCCGCCCGCTCCGCCCGCACCGACCGCGTCAACGCCGCCGGTCGTGACGATCACGCCGACGACCGGCGTCCAGATCACGACGATCGGTGGGACGGGTTCGGTCACCGCGAGCGAAAGCGGCTACACCGGAACGTTCACCGCCTCTAGCACCAACTGCGCCGGCATCGCGACGTTCTCGCCTGCATCGGCAACCGGTCCGTCCGCCAGTTTCACGATTACGTCCGTGGCGAACGGTTCGTGTCAGATCTCGATCAAGGACAGCGCCAACGTCGTCGGCGTCATCAACGTCTCCGTAAACGCGTCCGGTGGAGGCGGGGTGGCGCAACCACTCACACTGAGCACCAGCGCGGCGACCTTCACGACGGCCGGCGCAAACAGCCTCTTCACCGCAAACGAGACCGGTTATGCCGGCAACTTCACCGCGGCGAACGGCGTCCCGAGCTGCGCGGGCATCGCGACGTTCAGCCCGGCAAGCGCCGGCGGACCCAACGGACAGTTCACGATCACCTCGGTCGCGGCAGGCACCTGTCAGATCAAGGTGACCGATACGAACGGTCAATCGGCGGTCGTCAACGTGACGGTCACCACCACCGCAGGCTCGGTCAGCTAGTCGGCCGCGTCGGTCCATCTCAATCGCGCGTGCGCTTCGTGGGCACGCGCGATTTCTTTTTCTCCCGGTACGCCATCGGTGAGCATCGTGAAATGCCCCATCTTCCGCCGCGCAACCGCATGACGCTTGCCATAGAAGTGCAGCACGATGCTCGGATCGGCGAGCAGTTCGTAGGATCCGGTAAGCAGATTGCCCGTGCCGGCACCGAGGATGTTCATCATGATCGCGCCCGAGTAGAGCTTCTGCGTGGAGAGCGGCAAGCCGCAGATGGCACGGATGTGCTGCTCGTACTGCGAACTCGCGGACGCATCGATCGTGTAGTGCCCGCTGTTGTGCGGACGCGGCGCGATCTCGTTGACCAGCAACGTCCCGTCGGCGAGCGCGAAGAGTTCGACCGCGTAGGTGCCGACGATGCCAAGACCCTCGCCGATCTTGCGCGCGATCTCGGCCGCTCGATGCGCGACGTCATCGGAGACGCGCGCCGGCGCGATCGTCATCGCAAGGATGCCGGCGTCGTGCAGATTCTCGCCCGGCGGATAGCTCACCACCGACCCGTCGCGTCCGCGCGTTGCAACGACCGAGAGTTCGCGTTCGAACGGGATCAAGCGCTCCCAGATCAGGGCTGCGCCGTTCGCCTCGTCGCGCGCGCGTTGCGCCGATGCATCGTCGGTCACGCGCCACTGGCCTTTGCCGTCGTAGCCGCCGCGGGTCGTCTTGGCGATCGCCGGATAGCCGATGCTCTCGCTGCCGAAGTCGGCCGTCCCGATGCCGAGGTCGCGGACGAACTGCTTCTCGACCAACCGGTCCTGGGTGACCCGCAGCACGTCGCTCGACGGGGTGACGTTGAAGCCGCGTTGTTCCAGCCGTTCGACCGACGCGATCGCGATGTTCTCGAACTCGTAGGTCACGATATCGCTGCGCCGACCAAGTTCTTCGATCGCGGCGAGGTCGTCGTAGCTCGCGACGATCTGCTCGTCGGCGACCTGTCCGCACGGCGAGTGTTCGACCGGATCGAGCACGATCACGTCATAACCCATCCGCTTCGCGTCGAGCGCCATCATCCGGCCGAGTTGGCCGCCGCCGATGATCCCGATGACTTGCATGTTATTCCGGCGTGCTGGCGACGGCTTTGTCGTGCATGCGCTTGCGCAGGTGCTCCAACCGTTCGGTCAGCCCGTCATCGTGCAGCGCGAGGATCCGCGCCGCGAGTAGGGCGGCGTTGGCGGCGTTGCCGATGCCGACCGAGGCGACCGGGACGCCCTTAGGCATCTGCACGATCGAAAGCAACGCATCCAAACCGTCGAGCGCTTGCGAACGGACCGGCACGCCGATCACCGGCAGCACCGTCTTGGTCGCGACCATTCCCGGCAAATGCGCCGCGCCGCCCGCGCCGGCGATGATCACGCGCAGGCCGCGCGCTTTGGCCTCGGCCGCGTATTCGAACATCTCGTCCGGCATCCGGTGCGCCGAGACCACCCGGAACTCGAACGGAACCTTCAACTCGTCGAGCACGTCGCGCGCGCCCTGCATGGTTTCGGCGTCGCTTGCGGAGCCCATAATGATACCGACGAGGGGGGAAGCCATGCCGCGCCTTTCCCTCGGTCGGGCGGGGGGCCCTGTCGCGCGGCGAAGGAGGCGGTATGGAGCGCTTTCTGACGGGCGTCAACTACTGGCCGCGCCGCAGCGCGATGTATATGTGGGAGCGGTTCGACCTCGGCGAGATTCGCGAGGACGCCGTCCGCATTCGCGGGCTCGGCCTTGACGTCGTCCGCTTCTTCCTCACGTGGGAGGCATTCCAGCCCGCGCCAGACGCGATGGACGCAGGCGCGCTCGACCGCCTAAACGCCATAATGGGCGCGTTCGCCGACGCGGGCCTTCGCGCGATGCCGACGCTCTTCTGTGGCCACATGAGCGGCGTCAATTGGCTGCCCGCCTGGACGCTCGATCCCGCCACCCCCCACGGCCGCTTCCGCACGATCGCCGGCGGCGCGGAGTCACCGTACGGCATCGGCGACTTCTACGCGGACGAAACGTTACTAGCCGCCCAAGAGCTTTTCGCGCGCACGGTTGGAGCGCGCTTGAAGGGCCATCCCGCGCTCTATCTCTGGGATCTCGGCAACGAGTTCTCCAATATGCGCGAACCGCGCACGCCGTTCGACGCCGCGAGCTGGAGCGCGCGCCTCACGCAGGCGCTAATCGAGTCGAGCGGCATCGGCGCGACCGGCGGGATTCACGGCGAGGACTTGGAGCGCTACCGCGGCATCCTACCGTCAAGCATCGCCGCACCGTGGGAGCGCGCGAGCATGCATGGCTATTCCGTCTATAGCGCCTTCTCACGCGGCCGCCTCGACGCCGAGGTCGTACCGTATCTCTCGCAACTCGTCCAATCATTCACGCACAAGCGCGTCATCTTCACCGAGTTCGGCAATCCGACGTGTCCACCAAACACGGTGTCACCGTACGACCGCGTGCCCTTGCCGGGCGAGCAACTTCGTCATCCCGAGCGTTGCGAAGCGGAGTCAAGGGACAGTCTCGCACCCTTCGCCTGCCTCACCGAGCAAGAGATGGCCACCTACGCCACCGCCGTCCTCGACCATCTGCAACGTTCCGGCGCGGTCGGCGCCTTTTGGTGGTGCTGGGCCGACTACGCAAGCGAACTCGCGCATCTCCCGCCGTTCGACGAGGCGCCGCACGAACTGACCTTCGGCGTCATCCGCAACGACGGCACCGAGAAGCCGGTCGCAGCCGCGCTCAATAGGTTCGCCGACGAGGACCACCCGATCGCCGCTCTGCCCGCGCCACTCATCAGCGAGTCCGATTACTACAACGATCTCCCGGAGTCAACGTCGCAGACCTATGCCGCATACTGCTCACGCTAGCCCCACCATCATCGTCACCGGCGCCAGCTCCGGCATCGGTCGCGAACTCAGCATAGCCGCCGCGCGCAAAGGCTACGCCGTCGTGCTCTTAGCCCGCCGCTCCGATCGTCTGGACGCAGTCGCAACCGAGATCCGCGCCGCGGGCGGCACATGCACCGGCGTCGTCGCGGACGTAACCGACGCCAGCACGCCGCAACGCTTGCTCGAAGCCGCGCATCAATACGGCCGCATCGACGTGATCGCCAACATCGCCGGCATGGGCGCACCCGGCACGCTCCTCGATCAAACCGACGCCGCGATCGCGCTGCAGTGGGAAGTCCACGTCGCCGCACCGCTGCGCATCGCGCGCGCCGCCTTACCTGCGCTGATCGCAACGCACGGTCAACTGCTCTTCATCGGCTCGGGCCTGGCACGGGTCCCCGCGCCGGGCTTCGGCGCCTACGCGCCTGCCAAAGCCGCGATCCGCGCGGCGGCGCAGCAGCTTCGGCGCGAGCTCCACGGCGACGGCGTCGGCGTCATGTACGTCGATCCCGGCGCCGTCGATACCGAGTTCAGCGAAGCCGCCGGAATGGAACGCATGGCCGGCCCCGGCATGCTGGCCAAAGCCGACGTCGTCGCGCAACGCATCCTCCACGGCATCATGCGCCGCGCCGAACGAGTCAACGCCGTCCCCTGGCAAACCGCTGGCGTCATCCTCGGCGAATGGTTCCCTGGCCTCGCCGACGCCGCCATGAAACGCATCATCGACAGCCCCGCGCAAACGGAAGTGCTCCGAGACGCGCGGAGTTTATCCCGAGCCGGCTCGAGGCGCGCTCCTCAGCATGACACGTCTGTAGCGAGTGGCACGGCGGAAGCGAAAGCGCCGACAGGTGTCACTCTGAGGAGCGAGAGCAGCGAGCGATTCGAAGGACCGCCACCAGACCTAACCACCGCCTTAGAACCGGTAGCCCGCCGCATGGAACGCGTCAAACTCACCCAATCCTTCGTCGCCTCGCTCCTCGTCCCAAGCGCAACGCTCCAACTAACCGACGTAGCGATGCGCTGGGCCGGCATGCCCAACAAAAACGAACGCGCCGCCATGCACGAAGTCCTAACGACCCTCGCCCAAGCCGGCTTTATCGAACCGCTTGCGGACGAGACCTGGCGAGTGCTGCGCGGACCTGTTTAACGCCGATCGCCGCGAAGAAGATCACCGTCGCCAGCAATACGATCGTCGCCCCCGACGACGAGCGCAGATAGTACGAGAGATACAATCCCCCAACCGCGCTGACCGCCCCGAGCACCGCAGAGACCACCATCATCGGTGCAAATCGCGACGTCAACTGATACGCCGCCGCCGCCGGCGTCACGAGCAGCGCCGCCACGAGAATAATCCCAACCGACTGCAACGATACGATGATCGTCAACGCCAGCATCACCAGCAGCGCATACTCGATCGCGCCCGAGCGGATCCCGCTCGCCTGCGCGACTACCGGATCGAACGACGTGTACAGCAGCCCGCGAAACAGCACCACCACCGCCATCCCGATCGCCAAGCTCAGTCCGAGCACCAGCCACAGATCGCCCTTCTGCACCGAGAGAATATCCCCGAACAGAAAGCTCTGCAGGTCGACCGCATAGTTCCGCTGCTGCGACATCAAGAACACGCCGAGCGCAAACGCCCCGGTGAACAGCACGCCGATCGTGGTGTCGAGCGAGATCTTTCCCTTGCGATGCACGAATCCGATCCCGATCGCCGTCAACACCGCGACGATCGCCGCGCCGACATAGTAGTCGATCCCGCGCAGATATGCGATCACGATCCCGGCGAAGGACGCATGCGCGATCCCGTCGCCGATGAACGAGAGCTTGCGCAGGATCACGTACGTCCCCATGGTCGAGCAGAGCAGCCCGACGCAGAGCGCGGCCACGAACGCCCGCTGCATGAAATCGTAGTGGAAGGGCGCGATGAACGTATCCAGGCTCACTTGACCACCTCGGGATGCTCGGCATGCCCTTCGTGGGCCTCGTGGTCGTAGCGCATGTGCCCGTGCGTATGCGTATGTTCGCGGATCGACGCATACGCGCCCGATTCTTCCACCTCGGAGGGCGTGCCGATCGCAAGGATCCTGCGGTCGAGAACCATCAGTCGATCGAACCACACGTCGACTCGATCCAGATCGTGCGTCGTCATCAACACCGGCAACCCCGCTTCGACCAGCTCGCGCACGACCTGGCGAATCGCTTCTTCCGTCGCGGCATCTACGCCGGTCGTCGGCTCGTCGAGCAACAGCAGGCGCGGCTCCTGCGCAACCGCCCGCGCGACGAACGCACGCTGCTGCTGTCCGCCCGAGAGATTGGCGATATGCCGGTCGGCCAGCTGCTCCAGATGCACGACTTCGAGCGCTCGCGAGACCGCCTCGCGATCGCGCGCACCGAACCGTTGCCATGGCTGCAACCGCGGAAAGCGCCCCATCGAGACGACATCGCGCACGGTTGCCGGAAACGACCAGTCTACAGCTTCGATCTGCGGCACGTAGGCGATCGAGCCGGGAGCGAGCGAGCGCGGCTTCTGCCCGAAGACCGCGATGCTCCCCGACGCCGGCGCCAGCAGTCCGGCGATCGTCTTGAGCAGGGTCGACTTGCCGGAGCCGTTCGGCCCGATGATCCCGATCGCTTCGCCCGGCGCGACCGTCAGGGTAACGTCGTCGAGCGCCGTGAAGTCGTCGTAGCGGACGACCGCGTTGTGGATCTCGACAGCGTTCACTTGAGCGCCGCCACAATCGTACCGGTGTCGTACTGCATCATCGAGAGGTAGTCGTGCGCTTTGGCGTTCTGCCCCACGGAATCGTCGTACAGATCGCTGACCACGCGAATCCCCGCCGACGCCGCAAGAGACTGCGCGAGCTTGGCGCTGTACTCTGGCTCGGAGAACACCGCTCGGACGTGATACCGCTTCGCGAGATCGACAAGGCGCGCGATCTGCTGCGGATTCGGATCCTGCCCGGGGTTGATCTCGATCACCCCGACCGTCTTGATCCCGAAGCGCACGTTATAGTATAACCACGCGTTGTGAAAGACGATCATGTTGCGCTGCGCAGGCGGAATCGTCGCGATCTGCTTGCGGATGCTCGCCGAGAGCTCGTCGAGCTTGGTATCGTACGCAAGCGCGTTCGTACGGTATTCGGCGGCGTGCGGCGGATCCAGCGCGATCAGTCCGTCGCGAACCTTCGCGACGTAGAGCTTGGCATACTCGGGATCCATCCACAGATGCGGATTGCCGATCCGGACTGGAAGCCCGTCCGTGCAGACAATCGTGTGGAGCTTCGCATTCTGCGCGTTCGAGAGTGTTTTCCCGAGCCAGGCTTCGATGCCGGCACCGTTCACGACAAGCAGTTGCGCCTGCGAGAGCGCCGCGACGTCTTGCGGCGTCGGCTGATAGTTCTCGGGCGACGCACCGATCGGCACGAGGTTCTGCACGCTCACGCGCGAGCCGCCAACCGCTTCGACGAACGAGTTGAGCGTCGAGAACGAGGTGACGACCGGGATCTTGCCATCCGTGGGAGCCGTGGTCGCCGCGTTTCCGCAACCGGCCAGCAGAGCGAGGGCGAGGAGTGCTGCTATCCGCACGCGTTGCACCGTCCGAAGAACTCGACCGCATGGTCTTCGAGCACAAATCCGTGATGGGCTTTCAGCGCGTCGCCGATCGCCTCGAGGGCGCTACAGTCGACGTCCTCGACCTTACCGCAGACCCGGCAGATCGCATGATGGTGGTGCGAGCCCTCGCACGAGACGTAGGTCGTCTCACCGGCCACATCGACGCGTGCGCTGACTGCGCCTTTCGCGAGCAAGTACTCCAACGTACGATAGACCGTCGAGAGCGCCACTTTCGCCTGGTCGCCCTCCAGCCGAGCGAAGATATCGCCGGCCGAGAGATACCGCCTCTCGCCGGTCAGCATCCGGAAGATCAACTCCCGGGGCCGCGTCACATAGTCCGTCGCCATGACGGTGCTATTTGCGAATCAATCGCAAATCCCTTCGCGAATGACTGCGGACACTCAGGGCCCTATCGAGGCGAGAAGACGATGACGTCGCGGTTGGGCCAATACGCAGGAACGACAACATCGAGGCCGTTTGGCACTTTTGCATAGAAACTCGTCGTGGAGCCGCCGCTCAGGTTCAGCGCGGTGTCGATCCCGTTCACATGGAACGAATCGGGGCGTTCGACGAGCGCATAGGCTAGCTCAAAGAGCGAGATCGGCGACGTGACCATCGCGACGATCGAGTCGCCGCTCTGCGCGATGACCGTGCGTCGGTCGCGTCTGCGGTCCTCGCGGAAGACGCCCATCTTCCCACCCGGCTCGACGATGGTCGGATGACCTTGGACCGCATATTTTGCCGATGCGAGATGCGGCTTCGTCGTCACCGAGCAGTTGCCCGTAGCATCGACGGTCACCATGCCCATCCAATCGGCGCGCTTGCGGCCGACGATGTTGCCATCGACGATTAGCAGCCCATCCGGTGCGAATGCGCCATTAAAGGTTCCTCCGTTTATCGCCACGGTTGCGCCAGACGACTTCGCAAGGTTCGTGACAGCCGAGCGAGCCGTCGCGCGATCGTTCCACTCGAGTATCTTGGTCTGGAACGATGTGCGCGGAAGGACGGCGACGGTGAAGAATGCGGATCGGCCCTCGCCAACGCCCTGCCAAAACCGATACAGGGCGCCTTGGTTGCCGAGGTCGGTAGCCGCTGGAAACAGCGACTGCGCCCGAGCCTGACTCCAGCTGAGGGAGCACGCACCGAGTGCGCTCATTCCGGCGACGAATTGTGCTCGATTCAGAAGCATCGCGTGCCTCCTTCTGCTCGACGGGGAAAGCGGCCAGCTTCGTGGCGCTTGCTAGGGACCCTGTCGCGGACGGCCCCGTTCGCTGGGAGGCCCTCCGGCTCGGATGCTTGCGACGCCTTCGGGCCGCCCGTCCCTGGCTCGTTGGCCAAGCGCTTGACCGAGCGAACCGATCTACGGCCCGTCGAGGGCCCTGCGGAGCGACCCCGGTGCTTTACAGGACCGGGCGCCTCCACCTATAATCATCCGCGTTGCCCTTACCGCTCGCCGATCGGCGACGTCCAGATGCACCGTGGGGATGTAGCTCAGTTGGTAGAGCACTTGCTTCGCATGTAAGGGGTCAGGAGTTCGAGTCTCCTCATCTCCACCATATCAAAGCCCGCGCCCCGTAAGGGATCGCGGGTTTTTTTGATACCGTAGTCCGCCTCGAATCCCCGACTTGACGACCAATCTACGTCCTATCGGAGAGACGAGGGTCTTGTACTAGGATTTCAGGCCACGGATTCCTAGAAAATGGCGGCGAAACGCCCGCCACCAGAGGAAGAGATCGAGCCCTCGGAAATCGTGCCTCCCGGACGACTAGGGCGTTATCGCGGTCGCTCAATGGGTCAGTAACGTTTCTTTTCGTTTCCTGGAATGACTCTCGTGCCGAACGCCCACAAGCAAGCCCCGGGCCGAATCGACGTTTTGAGCCGGGCCGGCGGATTGGGCGGACACAAAGTTGACACAGACGGGACGGAACGCGTCACGCGCCGTGAACGTTGATCGTGAAAGGGGAACAGTCCGCGCCCCGTCAAACGGCCTGCTAACCGTCTTGGAGAGTGTCAGCTTACTTGGTACGTGCCTTTAGGATAGCAAGGCTTCTCAGCGTAGCCACGTGCGGGACGCTGGCTGGTCACGCCGTGACGTACCTTCTCAGAGGGCAGACGGCGGATGACGGCCGCCATGGGTACTTTTTGCCGTTGCTGGCGCTCGCAATCTTTGCCGTGGTGCTCTTCAGCATCATCGCTTTCGGGAAGCTACTGGCCGAGCCCAATCGCGCAGCGCGGAAACCCCCGATCGCACTCGTCTTCTGTGCGAGGCTCGCAACGCTGCAGGTCGCCGGTTTCGCTGCGCTCGAGTTCCTCGAAGGCCATGGACCGGACGTGATCGGCTACGGCGTCGAGGCGGTGATGGCGCTGGTGTTCGTGGCGTTCGTGTTGTTCTCTATCTCGTTCGCCAAGCGCTACGTTGCACCGATCGTATCGTCGTATTTGCACCGCTCATCAAACGCGTGCAACGCCATCCTGCAGTTGCCCGCAGAATTTCTGCAGCCGCCTGCTTGTCTTGCGGTATGCGCTGGCGTGTCCCGCTTCAAGCGGCCGCCTCCAAGCATCGGTTAAGGTCAAACCGTACACGGCTGCTTCGCCGCTTGTGCGGCTTCGTATCTGCAACCGTTTTTTGGAGGTAAGCTTTTGATGAAGCGCACGGCTTTTCGTGCGATCCTGATTGGCGGCGCATGCATCTTCTCGATGCACGCGGTCGCTCAGGCGCACGTCGTTTGTGGAGACCGAGTGTTTCCGACCACACTGACCATGGACGATCCTGGGGTGAGCGACGAGGTGTCGCTGCCGACGATCAACCTCACCCCGACGCCGACCGCGCAAAGCAGCGTTTACGGGTACGAGTGGGACAAGACGATTACCGAAGATCTCGGCTTTGCCATTAACGGTAACTACCTCACGCAAAACACGCCAACGGCGAGGTTGAGTGGTTGGGATAATCTCACGGTGACGCTAAAGGATCAGCATCCTTGCCTCACGCGTTCCGACCACGAAGAGGCGACCTGGTCGGTGGGCGTTGTCCGCACGATACCGGGAACCGGTTCGACCCGGTTGCGGGATGCTGGCGCAATCGCCAGTATTGGTAACACCGCGCCAACGTTCTACTTCGGCAAGGGCTTTGGCGCCCTCCCCGTCGACTATCTGCGCCCGTTTGCGATCACGGGCGAAGTGAGCCGCGTGTTTTCCGACACGCCGGGCGTGAATCCGAATGCATGGTCTTATGCGGCATCGTTGCAATACTCGCTGCCCTATCTGCAGCAAAACGTCAAGGCACAGCACGCGCCGCAGTGGATGATGCGTTTGACGCCGATCGTCGAGGTCGCGCTGACAAGCCCCGACAACGGCGGTACGCCAACCGGAACGATCTCGCCCGGACTGCTCTACGACTCCAACACGTGGCAGTTGGGTGCAGAGGCCATCATCCCAGCCACTGCGGCGACGCGGCAGGTTCAAGGCATCGGCTTCGTCATTCAGTTTCACGCATTTCTCGACTCATACTACAAGAGTTGGTTTGGAAGACCGCTCATCAATAGGAACATGTGGAAATGAAACATTCTCGCATACTTACGGCGGCTTTCGCGCTTGCCGGACTACTTGTCGCGCCCGCGGCGGTCGGCGCGCACGCGTTCCTCGAC
>JALYSX010000342.1 GCA_030854585.1 Vulcanimicrobiota bacterium | reverse complement strand
GGGTGAAATCGTGAGGTAAGAGCTCACGGGGCTTCGCGGAGACGCGAGCCCGGGTAAACCCCACCTGAAGCAAGATTGCGGGATTGCCTCGTTCGCGGGGCCGGGCGGCCCGCCCGACGCCGGCAATCGCACCGAGGTACGCGGTGACGCGTGCCCCAGATAGATGATCGTCACCCGCAAGGGGACAGAATCCGGCTTACAGGCGTACTCCGCAACTACAACCCGTCCACAGGAGTCTTAAGAGGCATCGTGAGCGACCAGAAATTTACCCCCGAAATGACCGTCGACGAGGCGTTCAAGACCCATGCCGGCGCACGCCGCGTCTTCGCCCGCTTCCACCTCGGGGGCTGCTCCAACTGTGCGATCAGCGAGACCCATACGATCGGCGCCGTCAGTGCCGACTACGGGATTCCGCTCGACATGCTGCTTGGCGGCCTGAACGCGCTCTGGGACGAAGGCGGCCTCGCGATCGGCGATAAGGTTCGCATCCCCGACGAAATCCGCGCCAAGATTCCGCAACTGGCGGGCCTCCCCGAGACGGGCGAGATCACCGGCCTCGAGAGCGGCGCCTACACCGCCGAGTTCGGCGAGGTGCGCCTGCAAGGGCTCGCCGAGGACTTCATCCCGGTCGAAGCCAGCGCCTCGCCCGCATAGCCCTTCGAGACGCTTCGCTCCTCAGGGTGACACATCGATGGGCTTCCTAAAAGTGAAGCCCTCGTCAATTCCGTGCCAGTGGGCGATGCGCTTCTCGCCCGCTTTCCAGCAGAGATAGATCGGGTCGCCGTCTTGGACCGCAGGGAAGTCGAGCAAGCCTAAGTCAATGTCCTTGACGATGCACCCGAACGCCTCGATCCGATGGATCAGCCGCACGATCTCGCTCTTGCGCTCGCCGTACTTCGGCGGCGGAAATGGGGTGCGCACGCCTGCCAAGCGTGGCGTCGGCAGGCCCACGCCGCCGGCTGAAGTGCTCTGCTCGAGCAGGGTGATCGCCAAGTCCCGCCGTTTGGCCAGCAGCTCGAAGACCAGCGGCGCGATGCGCGGTATCAGGGCATTTGCGCGTTCAAGCGAAAAGGACTTCATGCCGCTACAACGTTCCCCAAGATCGTGATGTCCGAGCGCGTCGTCTTCGTGACCGGCCTTTCGGGCGCCGGCAAGAGCCAGACCATGAAGACGTTTGAGGATTTGGGCTTTTACTGCGTGGATAACCTGCCGCCGGCGCTTGCCCCGCAGACCCTCGCGCTCCTGGACGACGCCCGCGTCGGCAAGGCCGCGCTAGCGCTCGACGTTCGTAGCGGCGGCCCGCTCGGCGACGCGCTCGCCGCGATCGCCTTGGTCGCAGAGAAGCGCCCGGTCGACGTGCTCTTCCTCGACGCGCGTGACGATGTGCTGGTACGCCGCTACAGCGAGACCCGGCGACGCCACCCGTTCGCCTCGGCCGGGCCGCTCGGAGACGCGATCGTGGTCGAACGCGCCGCGCTCTCGCCGTTGCGCGAACGCGCGACCCACGAACTCGATACGACCGGCATGACGCACGCCTTGCTCAAAGAACGGATCGGCGAACTCTTCGCGGCCGGCGACGGCACTCCGCATCTAGCGGTCAGCGTCGAGGCGTTCGGCTTCAAGTACGGCGTCCCGTTGGACGCCGATCTGCTCTTCGACGTGCGCTTCCTGCGCAATCCGAACTATGACGACGCGCTCCGTCCGCTCACCGGAACCGATCCGACCGTTGCGAAGTATATCGAAGCGGATCCGTTTCTCGAACCCTTTCTGGAGCGTCTGTTCGCCTTCGTCGAGTTCCTGATACCCCGCTACATCGCCGAGGGAAAGGCCCAGCTCACGATCGCGATCGGGTGCACGGGTGGCCGGCATCGCTCGGTCTACGTCGCCTGTCGCCTGGCCGAACTGCTCGAGCGCGACGCGCGGGTTTCGCGCGTTCTCGAGCTGCGGGACACGGCGCGCTGATGCGGAGCACGATGGTCCGCCTTCGTTGGTTGCTGCCGGGGCTCGGCGTAAAACGCTGGCTTTTGCTCGCGCTCGTCGGTGTGGTCTTGCTGGTCAACGGCGTCGACCGCTGGATGGTCGCCGAAGGGCTGACCCTGCACGTCAACGAGGTACTCGACGGAATCGTGGACGACTACATGTCGCCGTCGTACCTCGCATACATCATCGGCGGAGCGGGCATCGCCTTGATCGTGGTTGGGATCCGCATGTGGCTACGCGCGATCGTCCGCGCGACGCTGGTCCGCGGTGCGAGTGGCAGCCTCGTCGACACGTTGCTCGGCATGCGACTCAACCAGGGCTACAAGATCGTGGCGGTCGGCGGCGGTACCGGGCTTTCCACCATGCTGCGCGGGCTAAAGCGTCACACCTCGAATCTCACCGCGATCGTGACCGTCAGTGACGACGGTGGCTCGTCCGGTCGCTTGCAGAAGGAACTCGGCGTCCTGCCGCCCGGCGACGTACGCAACTGCCTGGTCGCTCTCGCCGACGACGAAGCCATGGTCACGGACCTCTTCCGCTATCGGTTCTCCGATGGCGAGGGCCTCTCGGGACACTCGTTCGGAAATCTGTTCCTCGCCGCGATGACGGGCATCACCGGTAACTTCGATATCGCGATCAAACATTCGAGTCGCGTGCTCAACATCGTCGGTCGGGTCTTGCCCGCGACTCTCGGCGTGGTCCGGCTCTGCGCGAAGCTCGTCGATGGCACAACCCTCGAAGGCGAGACCAACATCTCGACCGCGCACGCGCCGATCGAACGCGTCTATTTCGACCCGTCGCGCGCCGAACCGCTCGACGAGGTGATCGATGCCATCCGGGACGCCGATGCGATCGTACTGGGACCCGGTTCGCTCTACACCTCGATTCTTCCGAATCTCTTGGTGGATCGAATCGCCAAAGCGATCGAGGCCTCGCCGGCGGTCAAGATCTACGTCTGCAACGTGATGACCCAACCTGGTGAGACGGACGCGATGACCGCCTCGGAACACGTGAGGAAGTTGCTCGAAAATGCCCACGCGCGCGTCTGCGATTACGTGGTCGTGAACGACCGCCCGCCCCAGAGATTGCTCGCGCGCTATGCGACAGAGGGTCAGCTACCGGTCGTGGCCGATGTCGCGAAGATCGAATCGATGGGGTTGCGCGCGGTCCGCGCACACGTGATCAGCGAGACCGATACGGTTCGGCACGATTCGGTGAAACTGGCGGAGACGGTGGTCGATATCGTGAGTGGCGAAGTCGCGCGGCGCGCCTCGTTCGTCAAGCCCGCGCGCGACTACGAGCGCGCACCTGCGTCACGGTGAAGTCGCTTTTTCCATCGTCAGACTGAGCGCGAACGGTTTATCCGATTCGGTCTTTGCGCTCCCGGTGAACGACGCGTAGCCCTTGGCCTCGACCGTGAAGTCGAAGTCGCCGCTCGGCACGTTCTCGATGGTGAACTTGCCGTCGTCGCCGGAGACCGCGACCAGGATCGCATCGACCGTGATATGGGCGCCCGCGATCGGCGCGTTGGTCGCGCGGTCGAGCACCGTTCCGGTGATGGTGCCGTGCTGACCCACGGGCGGCAGCGCATCGGAGTTGCAGGCGGCAAGCACCCCGACCAGGACCGCGGCGACGACGAGCGTTCGTGCAAACATGCGCATTACACGAGGTTCTAGCGAATGGAGCGCGCCCCTGTGACTCGGGCGAGCTCGGCAGAGGCACCGTCGCGCGCCGTGCGGAACGCAGGCCCCACGACCCCGCTCTTGGAGGTTCCCCGTCTTGGCCACGGCTTCGCCCGACCGGACCACCGGTCCGATGTATGCAGAGAACGCCCTCGCCGCGATCGGCAACACCCCGCTGGTGCGGCTGAACAAGGTGACCGACGGCGCCGAGTGCCTGGTCCTCGCCAAGGTCGAGTACATGAACCCCGGCGGGAGCGTCAAGGATCGCCCGGCCGTCGCCATGCTGCGCAAGGCCGAGGAGGCCGGCCTGCTCAAGCCCGGCGGCACGATCGTCGAGCCGACCAGCGGGAACACCGGCTCGGGCCTCGCGATGGCGGCCGCCATCCACGGCTACCGCTGCATCCTGGTGATGCCGGACAAGATGTCCAAAGAGAAGATCGACCTGCTGCGCGCCTACGGCGCCGAGGTCGTGGTCACCCCGAGCAACGTGCCGACCGACTCACCCGAGTCGTACTACGGCGTCGCCAATCAACTCGCGTCCGAGATTCCGGGCGCCTATCAGCCGAATCAGTTCCACAATCATCACAACCCGGACGCGCACTACGCGAGCACCGGGCCCGAGATTTGGGAGCAGACGCGCGGGACGATCACTCACTTCGTCGCCGGCATCGGCACGGGTGGCACGATCTCGGGCACGGCCCGCTACCTCAAGGATCAGAACGCCAAGATCCACGTGGTCGGCGCCGATCCGGAAGGCTCGATCTACTCCGGCGACACGCCGCGATCGTATTCGGTCGAAGGCATCGGCATGAACTATCTGCCCGAGACGGTCGACCTCAAGGTGATCGACGAGATGGTCCGCGTTTCGGACCGCGAGTCGTTCCTGATGGCGCGCCGGATCACGCGCGAAGAGGGACTACTGGTCGGCGGGTCGTCCGGAACGGCCGCCGTCGCTGCCGTCAAGCTCGCGAAGACGTTGCCCAAGGACGCGATCATCGTGGTGATCTTCCCCGACTCGGGGCGCGGCTACATGTCGAAGATATTCAACGACGAGTGGATGATCGCCAACGGCTTCATGGCCGAAGGCAAGCGCCGCGCGACCGTCGGCGACGTGTTGCGCAGCAAGACGCCGGCTCCGCCGCTGATCACCGTCCAAGAGAAGGACACGGTTCGGACCGCGCTCGATCTGCTTCGTCAGTACGAGATCTCGCAGATTCCAGTCGTCCGCGGCCGCGAAC
>JALYSX010000313.1 GCA_030854585.1 Vulcanimicrobiota bacterium | reverse complement strand
GAAAAGCTCCACGACATCAACTATAAGGACGCGACGCGATTGCGCAAGTTCGTCTCGGAGCGTGGCAAGATTCTCCCTCGGCGCATCTCGGGGAACTGCGCGAAGCACCAGCGCTCGCTGACGGTCGCCGTCAAGCGTGCGCGCGTGATCGCGTTCCTACCCTTCGTGGCGGACTAGCGCCATGAAGGTCATTCTTCTTTCGGATGTCAAGGCGCTCGGCGTGACCGGCGCGGTGGTCGAGGTGGCCGATGGATACGCTCGCAACTACCTGCTACCTAAAGGAATCGCCGCGCAAGCCTCAAGCGGGGCGATTGCGCTCCTCGAGCAGCAGCGCCGAGCGAAGTCGCGTCGCGAAGCCGAAGCTCGCGCCGATGCCGAGAACCTCGCCAAGCAGCTTGAGGAGACGGTCCTAACCGTCGATGCCAAAGCCGGCGGAAACGGCCGCCTCTTTGGGACAGTGACGAACGCTCAGGTCTCGGACGCAATCTCGACCGCGCTCGGCATTACGATCGATCGTCACAAGATCGAAGTTCCCGACAACATCAAGTCGCTGGGAAGCTATCCGATCGAAATTCATCTCGCGAAGAATATTACGGCCAAGGCGACGATCAAGGTCACCCCGGCCGCGTAACTTCCTTGTCCAGCGCCGTCGATCAGGCCTACGTTGCGCGGTTCCGGCGAAAGCACGGCGGTGACGACGCGGTTCGTCGTTACGTGGACGCGTTGTACGAGGTCCTCGCGGCGTCACTCGGTGCGGACAAAATGGTGCTCCGCGCCGGCAAGCTCAACGCGTTGAAGCTCATGCGTTCGGCGCAGCTACCCGAACGCATCCTCGCCTTGCAGCGTCTCGTCTTTGAGGACCCGACGCTCGATCGGCTGCCGGCCATCGGCAAGCATCGCGAGGCGATCGCCGAGATCGAGGACGCGCTCGCAGATCTGATCGCGCAACGCAACGTCGAAGAGTCCATCGAGCGAAAGATCAATCTGAAGATGGCGCAACGCCATCACGAGTACTTGAGCGACCTCAAGCGCGAAGCGCTCAAGGAAGACGGTGGTCCCGAAACGCCCGCGACCCAGAAAAAGCTCGAGGACATCGAGCGGCTTGACGGCCGGCGTCTGGGAGCCTCTGCGCTCCAACTCCTGCGTCCGTCATCGCTCGAACATGTCGTCGGGCAGGAAATCGCGATCCGTTCGTTGCTCGCAAAAATTTCTTCACCCTATCCGCAGCACGTCATTCTGTACGGCCCGCCGGGCGTTGGGAAGACGACCGTGGCTCGGCTGGCGCTCGACGTGGCGAAGCGGCGCGGGTACACGCCGTTCGCGGCCGACGCGCCGTTCGTCGAAGCCGGCGGCTCAACGCTTCGCTGGGATCCGCGCGAAACCACGAATCCGCTCTTGGGGAGCGTTCACGATCCGATCTATCAGGGCAGTCGCCGGGATCTCGCGGAGGGCGGAATCCCCGAACCCAAACTCGGGCTCGTCTCGAAGGCACACGGCGGCGTGCTCTTCATCGACGAAATCGGCGAGATGGATCCGCTGCTTCAGAACAAGCTGCTCAAAGTGCTCGAGGACAAGCGCGTGACGTTCGAATCGTCGTACTATGACGAGCACGATCCCGCCGTTCCAGCCTACATCCGCAAGCTCTTTGCGGACGGCGCGCCGGCCGATTTCATCCTGATCGGCGCGACCACGCGCGAGCCCGATGACATCGATCCGGCGATTCGTTCGCGCTGCGCCGAGGTGTATTTCGACCCGCTCTCGGAACCGCAGATTCGGGAAATCGTCGCGGGAGCCGCGAAACGTTTGGGCGTCCGTGTCTCCCGGCCCGTAGCGGATGCGATCGCCTCGTACACGATCGAAGGGCGGCGCGCCGTAGCCCTCTTGGCCGATGCGTACGGACACGCACTATACCGGATCCGGGGGACCGGTAAACCCCCAACCAAGCCGGTTGCGGTGACGATTTCAGATGCCGACGTAGAGACGGTCGTGCGCAGCGGACGGCTCGTTCAGCACACGCCGGTTCGCGCGCGCAAGCGACGGGAGGTGGGTAAGGCGTTCGGCCTTGGGGTCGCCCAGCACGTCGGTTCGTTGATCGAGATCGAGGCGCTCGCGTTCCCGGCCAACGACCACCACAAAGGCGGCGTTCGCTTTAATGAAACCGCCGGGTCGATGGCGCGTGACAGCGTTTTCAACGCAACGTCGGTGATCCGCGCGCTCGCCGGCAT